>CAXTUE010000506.1:0-3768 GCA_964247355.1 uncultured Ktedonobacteraceae bacterium
TAGAGGGACAGGTTACGTTTGAGACATTGCTGAGGCGATTACCAAACATACGCGTAGACGGTGGAACGCCAGAGTTTCGGCCCAACTATGCATTGCGTGGGCTTGTTGCATTACCCGTTGTGTTCAATTCATGATATGTGGAACATAGGGTACGGGTCTCATTCATGACAGCCAGCCAGGAGGTGTCATGAATGAGACCCGTACCCTTTACGTATCGGGGAAACGTCTCTTTCTATATCACTACGAAAAGGGGATTTTGTGTGTATGACCGATAGAAATGAAGCTGTTGTAGCGCATATCAATGATCTGCAAAACGGCGAGATGAAGCAGGTCAAGGTGGGCGATACCGATGTATTGCTGGCACGGGTCGAGGGCAAATATTTCGCGACGGGAGCGACCTGTACACATTATGGTGCGCCACTTGTCGAAGGAGTGTTGCATGGTAGTCGCATCATGTGTCCGTGGCACCACGCTTGCTTTAATGTGACAAATGGCGACCTGGAAGAGCCGTGTGCACTCGATGCACTGCCAAGTTACAAGGTACAGCAGCAGGGGAATGATGTTACAGTTTCGGTTCCTATAGAGATGACGGATCGGCGCGAACTGGAGCCTGTTACAGGACAAGATGCACGCGTCTTTGTTATTCTGGGAGGCGGCGCCGCTGGAGAAGCGGCACTGGAAGAACTACGGCGTCAGGGCTTCGCAGGTCGTATTGTGCTTGTGACGCGCGAGCAACGTTTACCCTATGATCGCATTAATCTTAGCAAAGACTACCTGGATGGAAACGCTGGTGAAGACGCACTACCACTGCGACCAGATGAGTTCTATCAGAAACACAACATTGAACTCTTACGCGAACACGAGGTCACGCAGGTAGACGCCCAAAACCGTGTTATTACATTTGCGGATGGTAATACGTTGCACTACGACGCGCTTTTACTCGCGACAGGCAGCAAACCACGGACGCTGAAGGTGCCAGGAAGCGATCTACACAATGTATTTACGTTGCGTAGCGTTGAGGATGCCGAGAGAATTATCGCGACCTCGAAGGACATTTCGCGCGCTGTGGTTGTGGGAGCCAGCTTTATAGGCATGGAAGCGGCGGCCAGTCTGACACGTCGCGAAGTACAGGTAACGGTGGTCGAGTCCAACTCTGTTCCCTTCGAGACGGTACTTGGGGAGCGCATTGGCAAGATGTTTCAGGAGATACATGAAGAGATGGGCGTGACCTTCAAGATGCAAAGTAAAGTAGCGGCCATCGAGGGTGACGGGAAAGTTGAAGCAGTCGTGCTAGAAAGCGGCGAACGAATTCTCACTGATGCGGTCGTGGTCGGAGTTGGCGTCCAACCTATCGTCGACTATGTACAAGGGATTTCCTTGGAAAAAGATGGTAGTGTCGCGGTCGATAGCTCGCTGAAAGTTAGAGATGGATTGTATGCGGCTGGCGATATCGCAACGTTTCCCTATAAACATACGGGTGAACATATTCGCGTTGAGCACTGGCGACTTGCGGAACAGCATGGACGAACGGCGGCACATGCTATGCTTGGACAAAACGTATCCTACGAGGGTGTTCCCTTCTTCTGGACGGCGCATTTTGGACAAGCACTACATTATAGCGGCAATACAAAGCAGTGGGATGAGATTATCTATTGGGGTGAGCCGGAGCAAAAGGGCGAACCGGCCAGCGAGGGAAGTCCTGCGATACGCAAGTTCATCGCCTTGTTCGTCAAGAATGGGAAGGTCGTTGTCTCCGTAGGCATGAACAATGATACAGAAACTGCCGCCATCGAGGAATTGATGCGGACCGAAAAGCTGCCACCGCCCGACGCACTGAGAGAGCGCATAGATGTGGTGAGTCTATTGAAATAAAAATGTTCGAGCGGCAAACAAAACTCTGCTTGCCGCTCGAACATTTTTATTTCAACTAGCGGCCCTGATAGCCAGAGCCTTTGTGATCGCGGAAAATACTCTCTACCTCTTGATCGCGCCCATCGGGACGTACCACAACAACGGCAGTGCCTTTCGCGAATGCATCGCTATAATACTGGAATTCCTCGGAGCCGACACCCATGTTTTGTAGCATGGTGTTCACATCGCTCTCGCTCTCATCCTGTCGCTCATTAGGGAAAACGAGCATATCCTTGATGCTTTGCAGGAAATTCTCATTGGTGTACTGCTTGGAGTAGCGAATCTGATCGCTTGTAAAGTTCGCATCATGCAATGCTTCTACGGCCTGTTCCGCGTCGTCGGTAGTATCAAATGTCGCCATCGCAATACTTTCATGCGCTGGATTGTTTGCCATGTCATTCTCCCTCTATGATTGTGTAGTACTCAGATAGATAAAAAAACTCTCCGTATATAGGCACGTTTGATGAGATAAAATCGTGTCACGTTTGCACTTGAACACTACAATGCTGCAAATATACTATGTTACACGTTCCAAATAGATGCCAGATGCCAGATATCAAGCGAGTTAACTCGCATATTTCCACTACGAGCAAACAGTTCAAGACCTATGCTGTCTGGACGTTGTGGATAGATACGGCTCGCGAGATAGCAGCGATTATTGACAAACACCTCTAACACTGAGGCATCAAGAAAGACATGTAGACGCACTACTTCATCGTCGGCTATCTCTATTGAAGCGGTGCAGTTTTCTCGGTCTACGTCAGAGCTTATGCTTGATTGTTCGCGCTCTATAACGATTTGCTTGAGAGCCACTTGATAAACGAGTCGAGTTTGCTCTTGACCATCTGGTGAACAACGCAGTCGAAAGCCAAATTCGCTCTGAACGTCGGGATGACATGTGACAAGCATTTCGAGACGTTTTCCTCCACATTCGTTTAACCGAAGGCTCTCTCCTCCATTCAGTTTTATGTCCTCATAATACCAATGCTGTTCTCGCAGTGTAGCCAGTTCGGGTGCTGGTTCAAGACACAATCTACCGTCTGGTAAAGGTGCTATTAGAACAGGCAGTGACATTACACCTGCCCAACCAGCAGCTTGAATGAGGGTTTCACTACGGCTCTCCATAAGCCAACCCCACATGATGTAGCGACCTGCATCGTCGCGTAACACTTGAGGTGCATAGAAGTAGCCACCATATACTAGCATCCCCTGTAAAGAGGGCAGAAAATGCTCGTTCTGAAAGGTACCACTATAATACAGTGAGTAGAGTAGCTTACCAGCGACATCTTGTACAGAAAAGATAAGTATTCGTGTGTCACCAAACGTAAGAAAATTGGGACATTCCCACATTGCTCCAGTTTCAAAAGACTTCGTGACACTGGTATCTCCTGTAAGCAAGGGGTGAAGATACTGCCAGTTCATCAGGCTAGAGGAGCGATACAGCAAAATTGTACCGACCTTTTCTGTATTGGACCCCATCAGTAAGTACCAGCAATCGCCTTCGCGCCAGACATAGGGATCGCGAAAATGACCGTTTATACCGATCAATGACTCGGCTGGTGGTCCTTGAATAACTGGATTGCCAGGGTAGTATTGCCACGTCAGCAAGTCATCGGCACTAGTGGCGAGACAGACGGCCTGTGGCGAGAGTCCGCTATAGAGAAGCGTTGGTACACCGTGATTATCTACGGCGCAACCAGTCCAACAACCATCGGCATCGGCTCTACCCTGAGTCGGCGTCAAGGCTACTGGTAAATCAGTCCAGTGCACGAGATCAGAACTCATAGCATGTCCCCAGTGAATTGTGCCATGAAAAGGCCCGCGCGGGTTATGCTGGTAGAAAAGATGATATTGGCC
>CAXTUE010000507.1:0-3739 GCA_964247355.1 uncultured Ktedonobacteraceae bacterium
CAAGCAAGATGCAGTAACGTTAGGTGGTGCTATTCACTTCACAATGGGCGTGTTCTTCGCGCTGATCTACGCAGTCCTATGGAGTCTCGGTATTGGTGCTCCTACATGGCAATGGGGCTTGATTTTTGGAGCCGCTCACGGCCTTCTAGTTATCCTCTCAATCTTCGCCATCGTTCATCGCTTTCCCCATCACTCCGCAACGTTTGACGAACCACGCGTTCTGTATTGTGTTCAATCACATGATCTTTGGACTCGTGGTCTCGTTAGTCTACGCCACCTGAAAGAATTTTTGTTGACCCATAAACAACACACCGTCATCTGCGTTGCTCTCCCAAATTGAGAAAGAAGCACGTTTAGTTCAATATATTCTATTGAATAATGGTCTATCTTCTTGCTTTTGGAAAATTACTCTATAAAGTATAGCGTGTATGGGGTGTTGAATGTCTGATTTAGAAGGTGTAATGCTGAGTGATTATCTACTCATGCAGTGTATTAGCAATGGTGGCGTGGCTGATGTCTATCGCGCGCGCCAGGTCAATGGCATTGGTACGAGTGACGAGCGTCCAGACGGGCAGATGTTTGATGTAGCCGTAAAAGTGTTTCGCCCCGGCTATGCGCAACGCGAGTCCTTTCGCACCCACTTTATGACGGAGGCCGAGAAAATTGGGCAGTTCGCTCATTCCGGTATTCTCCCCTTTCTCGAATATGGTGAAGGCGATGACCTCCTCTACCTCGTGACACCCTATATGGGCAATGGCACACTTGACGACTTTTTAGTTCGTGTCGGTGGACACCTTCCAGCACTACAAGCCTTGCCTATTATTGAACAATTATGCAGTGCAATTCAATACGCCCACAATGCCGATGTCTTGCACGGAAATATTAAGCCCTCCAACGTCTTTATTACAGCAGATGCACGGGTGATGCTTTCCGATTTTGGTATCGCACACGGCTACGATGATAGCCAGCAATCGTTAACGCGCGTTGGCTGGGGTTCGGCTGAATATGCTGCACCAGAACAATCACTTGGCATACTACGTCGCCAGAGTGACGTGTACTCGCTTGGCGTCTTGCTTTTTCACATTCTGACCGGCTCTACCCCCTTTACTGGTCAAACGCCAGTAGAAGTGCTGCTTAAACATGTACGACAAGAACCGCCATCGGCGCGTACGTTCGTTGCGACTATCTCCAATGCCGTCGATTCCGTGTTACAACAGGCTCTACGTAAGCGCTCCGATGATCGTTTCCCTTCTGCTGAGGCATTGCTACAAGCATTCGCACATGCGGTGAAAGTCGCGCCTAGCGCATCACCAGCCGCGCGCGCTATCTCAACCGTCAAACTGAAGCCTTTCTCTCCGACAATCCAAACTGCTCCTCTCACACCTCCAGTCGAGACCATCGAGAGTCCACATACCCCTGTTCCAGCAAATGATGTGCCGAACACTCCCGTTCCTGCTGCTGTACCACGCACACGCGAGGTCTCTTCGTCACAGGTGACGCCTCTCTTTGTAGAGCACTCCCCCTCTTCTATACCTTGGCGCACATCTGAAGAGCCTGCTAACATCAAGACGTTCTCGGAGCATTTCCTGACTCAGCCCGATGCACAGGGCGAGTCACTCTTCTGGTCAGTAGACCCTGCCGAATGGTCTCCAATCGTGAAAGAGGTCGACCATCATGACGAATGGTCCCCAATCGCTAAAGAGATTGAACATAATAACGAATGGTCCCCAGTCGCGAAAGAGACGGAAGAGAGTTCTCATGCTAGTGTGCCCCTGACTGCGAACGAATATCTACACAGTAAACCGCTTGTGCTTGCAACTCCAGCCGAAGCGGAACAAGAACAGAAAAAGGAAACATCCCAGTCTCGCTTCAAAAAAGTGTTGCCAATACTGGTCGTGTTGCTGCTGCTTTTAGGCTTGCTTGGCGCAATGCTTTCCGCGTTTTTCTACCCAATGAATAAATCAGGGGCGTATAGTGGCACCTATCAAACAAGAAGCTACATAATCGTAGATGCCAGGACGCATCTCTAGGCAGGAAAAATCATGACCGAACTGGCAGGTGTCTTAGTCGGAGAATATTTTTTGTTGGAATGTTTGTCCCGTGAGGGGCAGGTAGAGATGTATCGTGCACGTCCAACAACGAAAGCTGGCTACGACGTGTTGTTGCGCATCTTTCGCCCACCATTTCCCGATCCCACAAACTTCCATGCGCATTTTCCGACAGAGGTAGAGAAGATTTGGCACTGCCATCATGAGGGCCTAATTCCGCTTCATGAATTTGGGGCTGGCGATGAACTGCTCTATTGTGTCACACTCTTTCCCACAATGGACACGTTAGAGCAGTATATGAAACAACAAACGCTACGTACGCTTCCGCTAAAATTCGTGCTACGCTTGATTATCCAGCTTTGCGACTCGATACACTACCTACATACGCATAACATCGTGCATGGCAACATTCAGCCTTCGAGTATCTATCTGCGCGATGGAAACAATGCTCTCCTGACAAATTACGGTATGCGCTGTGCTTATCAAGAGGGCGATCCATTAGCATCACTGCTCGGCGAGGGCAATATAGTCTACGCCGCCCCTGAACAGATTCTCGGCATGCTGTGTCCCGAAAGCGACATTTACGCCCTCGGCATTCTCTTTTATCGTCTCTTGAGCGGCTCCTATCCGTTCGACGGCGCGACTCCCGAAGAGATTACGTGGCAACAGAGCAATCAGTCTGTTCCATCCCTGTGCGCCCAACTTCCAGAATTGCCAGTCGCAGTAGAAACAATCATATATAAGTCGCTAGCTAAAAGGCCAGAGCAACGCTTCTCAAGCACTCGTCTTTTCGCAGAAGCGTTGCTAGCAGCACTGGTGGAAGGCAAGAACCAAAACGTCGTAAGCAAGCCTGACCATACAAAGCCGCGTCGTGTGCCCATATATACGCGTCGTACCCTGTTTTCACGGACCCGTATCCCCGTCGAAACCCAGCAATGGTCCCGATTAAAATAATGTACGGGTATTATTATGCAAATTAAAAATTGCAATGGAAATACAACGGACGCCGAATAGCGTAGCGTTGCTAAAACGGACACTTCGCCTTGTATAGTAGGGCTAGTCCCCTTGTGGGCGTCCGTTGGTTCAATTAACTACTTGCTGATTCACCACTACGACATCGACGCCGAATAGCGTAGCGTTGCTAAGCGCGAATAATAACTATGATTTGCCAACGTCCACAGCGTCTGAAAAAGCGCAGGTTCACGTCGCTCGAAATGTTTCAGGATCGCATGCTGTCGCTCCGCGCTTGCTCCACAAAAATTTCCTTCCGCTAACACATTCAAATCTCGTAGTGTGGTGCGCAAACGTTTCTCACTCAGCAACGAAGTCATCCGATCATAGCGACTTGTTGAGAGATGATTGAGAAAGGTATCAATGAGATGGAGGCTAGAAGGGGGTGGAAAATCTTTATCTGCTGGAATCAGGAGGTCGATAAACGCATTGAGCTGAGTGCGCTCTTCAGGACTAAGTTCTATTTTCTTATTGCGAGCTGGCGATACTCGCACCATCATTTCGCTCATGAAAGCTCCTGTATGGGGATGTACTGGAAATCCTCTTTAACCTGCTCTAATGGTAACATATCTAAGAGAAGAATTGCAACGATTTCGGCACAAACCTAAAGATATTCCCTAATGTAATTTTAAGACATCTTATACTATTCTAACACACAGAACAGGAGCATTCCATGCAAC
>CAXTUE010000508.1:0-3738 GCA_964247355.1 uncultured Ktedonobacteraceae bacterium
CCGTACAATCTGCATCAGGAATTGCTATAGGGTTAGATGCAGGCGCGGTTGCACAGGGAGGCGCAGATATTCCCTGGGACCTCGTAGCTGCAGGCGCAACTGTAGTAGCGGCAGGACTTGCAGCAGCATATAACGCAGATCAGGAAAAGAGTCAGAAAGCACAAATGGCGAAGTATACCGCGATAGCCGAGTGGTCTAGAGAAATGGCTGGTATCGCAAGCGAACCGTTAGCACATTTGCCCCCTTCTCCAACAAATGCAAATGGCAATTCTACTGACTTTCTGAAGATACTTGGGCTTGGAATACTCATTGCTGCGATGGAGGACCCAGAGCCAGTAGGCTCTTTGAAGTGGAGAAATGATGATTGGTTTAAGGAGCATGGAGTCGATCCACATGATGTGAAGGCAGATTTGGAGGGAGGAGCTTCATTATACGATCTTTACGTAGACCGTAAAGGTAATATATATGCCATACGAAAAGGTAGGTCTAAAACTACTGCAATCTTTGTAGGTAACTTGTCATGGTTTAAATAACTTTGAGTACTTGCTCAAATCGAAAATGAAGGGGACATATGCTTGAGAAACATAGCTTGGGAAAAAACAGTTGATGGCAAACAAGCCTCACTTGTTCAGAGACGTGCTTATGTACAAAGAGCAAGTTTTTTAGTCAAAGTGCTTGCTAAAATGAAAATGACGGATGTAACACTTATTAGTGCGGACTTCGATACTCATTCAGCTGTTTTTGAAACTCGGATAAACCTCTACCTTGATTGGAGCACACACAGTGAGTTTTTAGGTGTTTACCAAAGAGAAGACGAAAAAGACGGACAGGACGTACCAAATTTTTGTATCATAAATGCTCACTGGTATATAAATCAAGATTTTCAACAGTTTAACTAGTCTGAGAATAAGAGAATATATTTGGAGGAGGTCAAACAGATTTCTTCTCAGATTCTGTTTACTACATCCAATGCACATCCAGAAGTCTTACAACTGATTGAAGACTCGAAAAGAATGGTTCATACCGATCTGCATATTGGTGCTGCTGACCGGCCAGATGAGCTTTTAGAAGAAGTACGATTTCATTTAGCTGATGGCACAGCTATTGTTACTCTTTCATATACACCGACAATTCAGCAATTCACGGCTCTGGAAACGTTGCGAGTCCGTTGGCAAGAGGTTTTTGCAGATGTAAAAAACGAACAAGGTATTCTTCCAGATGATGGATGTCGAATAAGCTATTCCCGTTCTGTCATAGAACTTTTCGATGCATTTCCTGAATAAGGCATTGCGGATTGAAGGTAATTTTCCTCTTAGAAGGATGGGAGGGAAAAGATGCTAGTTGTGCAAGGAACGTTTTATGGTCATGTGCGTAGAACTGCGTTTAATCTGTGGAGAGGGCCAGATTATGTAGAGAAGAGAGAGAAAGAAGATGAGGATGATTTCTTGGGAGGAGTTCGTGTGTTGCGGCTTGCCATTCGTAGAGGAGAAACTGCAAAGCCGATGATAGAATCTCGTTCCGTCTACGCCATTTTACGTCCAGATGATCCACGGGATGTTCTCTTACGCGCTATATATTGGGATAATACGGAGATTAGACATACGACGCATGATACTCCTATTGATACTCCGTTCAAGATGGCAGCTAAATTTGTGCGATTCCCGTTGGCATCTTTGTATCAATGGATACGTTTACTGGAGAATCTCTCAACGTCTATTCAGACAACTTCGAGTAAGGATGACACTTTACCAATTTGTACATTGCGAGTGGAAACAAGCCCTGTTTCGAGTGTTTTTGAAAAGACGTGGCAAGTTGTTGATGGGGAGAATGACGAACTCAATCGTGTGTGGCGGGAGATATGGCAGCAGATGGCACAGATATTGCAGACATCGCCCTCCCTCACTGATATCAATGAGTCTTTTCACTGTGTTGAAGCGAAGCCGAATATCTACGATCTACAAGCCTATCAACCAACCTTGAATGTACCTTGATACTTCTGTGCATGAGTTAAATAGTGCTCTTTCTCTAATAATATTGTTGAGCGAAGTATGGCTGATACACTTATCGTGTGTGAAAGGAAAGCGGGTATGCCTTTTGTTCCTGCTGGCGATAACTCCTCCTCTGCTGGCGATCATATGTCCTATCCACTTAGACGCATAACCGAGACTGCACAACAAATGACAACGAATGCAAATAAAGCACTTGAACAACATACTGTGGCATGGGCACAAGTACAAGCGTTTGTGCAAACCTTTCCAGGCTTTATGCAAGGCGCTGTAATGGCAGTGCTCAATCCCTATGAACGTCGCTTAAGCGCCTCCTATCAATGGCAACTTGACTGCGCAAATACACTTACTCAAGGATCCCAACAAATGCAACACACTGATACTGCCGTTGCACGCGGCTTCGGACGCGACTTTTAGCATAGAACTTCTGCAAATTTAGTAGTGAAATAGGAAGGAATGTATATATGGGGGCACTTGCAACCTTATTGAACTGGCTGACTCCCGTATTACATCCGTTAACAGAGTTCCGTAATAATGTAACAAAGCTCAATACCATTCATCAAGACTCTATACAAACCTTTAGTATGCTCGCTAGCGGATTAGTCGCACCACAAACGGGACCAGAGGCGTTTACAGGAGAGTTATCAGATGCATTTTGGGCTGAAATGCAAACGTACCTCAACGCGGAAAGTGCGCTTACCGGAGCCAGTGTGAGTGTTGCAGAGGGAGGTGTGATAGGAGAGGCTATCGCTGTATGTGAAGAATGCGCGATGGAGGTAACAGGAGCGGCAGAGGTAGCGGCAGGTGAGATAGCTGGCGATGTGGTACTCGACGAAATCACGGGCATTGTTGATGTTGCGGCAGTAGCTGAGGCTGGTGCGAATCCCATTGCCGATGTAGCCGCTATCATCTTGACTATTGTTGCTGGTGCTGCATTGCTTGCGACGCTTATTAAACTCGCCTGGGACATTTACAATGCTGTGCAACAGTGGCAGCGAATGATGCACAACATTGGTGATACGCCGTTACCCAAACTACCGCCAAATCCAACACCCGTTCCAGGTCCGACACCAAGCCTACCACCGATAAATTCACAACAACTCACACCACAGCAGCAACAAGAAGTTAACGACATTATAACGCAGCTTAGTAAAGAAGGATTTTTTTACTCTCAATCTGATATTGAAGCCTTAGTTAAATTGGGTTATGATAGACAGAGTATACTAGCTATCCTTCGTTCTGGAAGTGTTTCAGTTATTAAGTATACAAAAACTACGTTAGTGGCTTCAGCAATGCTCAAAGATATTCTCCGAGCATTAGAATTAGCACAACGGGTTGTTGATGATGCTAGCAGAGGCAAAGTCAGAAGAGCTAAAAATTATCATGGTAGATTGCCAAATGACCTTGAACATCAAATTCTTAGTAATCCTGATGCTGTCTTTGTCTCCACAGGCAAAAGTGCAAGGTTTATCTTTCTTAAAGGTAGTAATATTGTAGTTACAGAGGGTACCGGTTCTAATCGAGGTTCTATTGTAACTAGTTATGGGCCAGATGGACCACGTGGTACAAGTGGTGCAGCAAGTCTAGGAGGGTCTCCTAATGATCCTGGTTTACCTGTGACGCAGGATATGATTATCAAGGGAACAATACCTACACCAGGAGGCGACACCATTCCTCCCGCTATTCCAATTTTCCCATAAGGAGATTAATTATATGCATCTTGAACTTACCC
>CAXTUE010000509.1:0-3734 GCA_964247355.1 uncultured Ktedonobacteraceae bacterium
TCATCCATGTTTTTCATTTCCCCGTATACTTCCGCAAGTGAGGCGCAACTGAGCATAACCATCGTGTGTCTCGCGTTGTTTACAGCTAGCGTGTAGGACGCTTTATAATAATTCAACGCACTCTCACAATCACCGAGTAACAGTGCAAGACGCCCTAGCATTGTGTAGATACGTGACTGCATTCCTTCATCGTTGCGTTCCTCATAGAGACGCAGTGCCTCATGTGCAGCTTCATTCGCTTTCATGAAATTTCCTAAGCACCTGTACGCTTCGCTTAATCCATAATAAATGTCTGGTAGTGCCGCGTTCAGCTCATAGTGACGACAGAGGCGTAATGCATCTTCATAATGGGAAAGAGCGACACTGTACGAACCTCTCATAATATAGGTCATTGCAAGATTATAGCGTGCCTCAATGCGTAGGGCTGGCATATGAATACGACGGTCATGAAGCAATTTAAGACAATGGAGAAAATGTTGTGAGGCGTCCTCATAATGCGCGAGATTAACGGCAGTCTGACCCAGGCGTAATAAATAAACTGCGGCCCGTTCGCGTTCCTGTAGAGTGTCTTGCGTATCCTCAGATGAGCCTTGTTCAAGTAAAGGGGAAAGTGTTTGTACTGCCGCATCCCACTGTTTGCTAATAATGTAATACCAGCCACGCAAATAGCTCACGTCGCGTTGTTGTATATCGTCGTCTGTCTGAATCGAATCTATTACGGCCCGTGCCTCCTCGCTTTCTCCATCTTCTAAAAGCAAGCGCGCTTGATGAAGCGAGGCTTGAGTCTGTGCTATCTGCATCCCTTATGCATCTCCTCTCGTCAAAGTACCGCTATTATAGCACAGTTTCATTATGTGACCTAGCCCTTTCTAGCTATTCCTACTCAATTATATAATGATGCTGGACAAACTCTTTAGCGGAACATGACAGGAGCAGCAATCTTACAAAAATACAACGGAAATCTTGTATCTCCACCACCGCGCCCACAAAGTGGCAGAGAGATTCCCGTTACACACAGTATAGCTTAATTGTCGCATTTACACAAGAAGAGGAAATTAAGGCAATAATTTGTTCCTTTCTCATGCTTGCGTGTAGCAAAAAGCCGTGATAGACTGAATTGGATAGCCGCACCTATCTAAGTAGAAGTGTTGGAAATATTTTGATATACAAAGGATTGTAGACGTGAACGACGAACCCCAGGTCAGCCGCAGAAGACATACAATTCAGGAGAATAATCGCATAGCAGACCGATTTGCAGGACGCCGTGTTGTTACCATTGGCGGAGGCTCTGGAACCTTTTCGTTCCTTTCGCATGTAAAAAAGTACCCATTCAATATCAGTGCCGTTGTGAATATGTCCGATAGCGGCGGAAGCTCTCGTCGACTCATGGACGAGTTTCGGCGCCAATTGCCGCTCGGTGACTTGCGCATGTCGCTCGTCGCGCTCGCTCGTAATGGCGCGCTATGGCGCGAGATATTTATGCATCGCTTTGAGCAATCAAACGAACAAAACGGCTCGAATGGTGTCGGCGGCCATAGTCTTGGAAACTTGATTCTCAAAGGCTTGCAAGACATCAACGCCGATGACCTGCTTATGGCGATTGAAGATGCCCAGGAACTGCTCAATACCGCCGGCAATGTGCTACCTGTTACGCTGACACAAACCACTATCTGTGCTGATTTAGAGGACGATACCACCATTTGTGGTGAAACAGATATCGACACACGCGGTAAGAAAAATCCTGAGCAACTCTCACCAATTCAGCGCTTACGCCTACAGCCGGAGGATGCTCCTGCTTGCCTGCCTGCGGTACGAGCTATTCGTCGTGCCGACACAATTATCATCGGACCGGGTGATCTGTATACAAGCCTGTTACCCAATCTGCTGGTGAAAGATATCGCGCGCGCGGTTCGTGAATCCGACGCCGAAAAAGTCTATGTCTGCAATCTGATGACCAAACATGGTGAGACCGATGAGTATAAAGCCTCCGACTTCGTAAACACTATTCACCACTATCTAGGTGCTCGTGTTGACCGTGTAATCGTCAATAATGGTCCTTTCAACGAAGACGTGCTGAAGACATACGCCGCCGAGGGCAGCGTACCCGTACGCATCGACTCGGAGCAACTGGCGCGCCTCGTGCCCTATGTCGTGACTGAACGCCTCAACTTGGAGGATGATCGGCTCGCACGTCACGATCCCGAACGCCTCGTACGCGCCATTTTCCACTCATACGACATATAAATTCTGAAAAGATACACAAAGCAAAAGCACGAGCGGCGCGCCGCTCGTGCTTTTGCTTTGTGTATCTTTTCACTGTAATCCCGTCGCGATAGACTCGAATTCTTCACGTGGGAACGCTCGTAGCGTCTGTGTCCGCATACTTCCTTGCGCAATCGTGCCTAAAATCAATCGCGCCGCCGTTTGATCGTCAGGTGCTTCGGTAATCACAATATAATCATATTGACCCATCACAAGATAAAAACCGATCAGCTTGCCGCCTGCTGACTTCAGTGCTGAGTCAAACGTCTCTAACCTTGCTCCGTGAGGTTCACCAGGCTAATATAGGTTGGCATGTTATTCCTCCACGTGCGCGTGTTCACTCGATAGAACTACACAAAACTCTTTATAAGATAGCTTTAACGGGGATACTACTCGTCATTGTACACGCCGAATTCTTATGATACAAGCTCTTGTATCAAAGTGTGCGTCTGTTAGTCTCTTCATGTCACATTCATCAACAAAAACCTGGCCTGCAACAGTGAAGCTGTTGCAGGCCAGGTTTTTGTTGATAAACAACTACCCCTGTATAAGCGAAGACCCGCCGTCAATCCAGACTTCCGTTCCCGTGATATGACTTGCAGCATCTGAGAACAGAAACAACGCGAGCTGCCCAACTTGCTCGGCAGTAGCACCCTTACCGTCGCCAAGCGGGATATTCCCCTTTGGGTACTCAACCGGAAATTTCACCTTGTCAACATTTCTTTGCTGCGTATTGTCCTGTATCTCGGTATCGGTTTTGCCTGGGCAGATCACATTAACTCGAACGTTCTGCGGGCCAAGCTCTACCGCAAGCATCTTTGTCATCGCAACCTGACCCGCTTTCGTCGTTGAGTATGCCGTTGCACCCGTGTTGCTAAACACACGCGTCCCATTAACCGACGCTGTAACGACAATCGAGCCGCCCTGCTTTTTAAGGTATGGTACTGTATATTTGATTCTTAGAAATGTTCCGCCCAAATTTGTATTGATCGTGTTAGACCACTCCTGTAACGACAACTCTTCAATCGGTGCCCACACGCCGTTGATACCTGCATTGGCAAGCACAAAATCGAGACGACCAAATTTGTTGATGACCTCCTGCACACCGCGCTGTACCTGCTCTTCGTCCCCGACATCAGCTACAATTGATAACGCCTCCTGTCCACCCTTCATAATTTCCGCAACCGTCTCCTTCACCTCGTCCGCCGTATGGCTCACCACCGCAACCTTCACACCCTGCTGGGCCAGCAGCACCGCCGTCGCCTTCCCAATACCAGAACCCGCACCGGTAATAAATGCAACCTTATCTGTAAATGCCATCACTGGTCATTCCTTTCTTCATTTAGAGACTTTTACGTCTAATAATTTTCCCCTCTTTCACGTCTCACTACAGAAAAATGTTTCATTTATTGCGTTACTACAAATGAACTACAGAGTCGCAAACCCTCACAAAAACGTGCATACTATATACC
>CAXTUE010000510.1:0-3715 GCA_964247355.1 uncultured Ktedonobacteraceae bacterium
GAAGCAATGCCTGTAGGGACCGCATTCATCACGTCCTTCTCGCGATCAGGATGCCACCACGGACGTGATAAATGCGGTCCCTACAGGCATTTGATGTCTCTCTCAAAAACCTCCTGGTAAAAGCATTCCCCTTGTGGGTGCCCTGGATACGACGAGTAAGGATACTATTGCATGGGGCGAGACAAGACACGCGACCCGGAGCGGTCGCGTGAAGCTATTTTGGATGCAGCAGAACAGCTTTTCGCGGAGAAAGGCTATGAAGAAACCAGTCTGCAAGAGATCGGGCAACACGCGGGTGTTTCGCGTGGCACACCCAACTACTTTTTTGGCTCAAAGGAGCAGTTGTACGGTGCTGTGCTTGATCGCGTCTTCGAGGCCGAACAGCTATCTATTATGCAGTCACTGAACTCACAAGCTGACGATGAACCAAAGGACGTTCTTGCTCTTGCCGTGAGCAGTTTCCTTGATTTCCTGCTTGCACGTCCAACATTTCCGCGTCTTATCGAGCGCGAGGCATTGCACGACGCGCGCTTTCTCAAGACGCGTAGCGCGTATTTAGAATTCTTCAAAGCAGGGCTAGACCTCATTTCGGTAGAGCTAGCGCAACCGAATATTCGACAGGTTGATGCTACCCAATTGTTACTGAGTATTGTCGCACTGTGCTGGTTTCCGCTTGTCCACACCGAAACCTTTTTGCGTCCACTCGGTATCGAGGTCAACGCGCAATTCTGGGAAGAGCGCAAACGGCACATTATTGATCTGGTGCGCTATGGCTTGATTGAACGATGAATGCCTGCGCACCGCTTGTTTGTAGGAACAGGTTACGGTGTTTCAAGAAAGAGTCTGGATACAGGTAGGGACCGCATTCATCACGTCCGTCTTGGCCCTCTCACCCTGGCAGATGGACGTGATGAGTGCGGTCTCTACCATCACTGAGGAACTTAGCCGATGCATCAATTATCTCTTCCTTGTGACAATAGCAATCGCCGACAAGGACGGGATAAATCGGTCCCTACAGGTTGTCATTTAAGGGATGCAAATTCTTTTCGATTTCGGCGCGCTGTCCTTCCAGGAATGGAGGGAGGGCGAGGGTTTCGCCGAGATGCTCGATGTCTTCGTCGGTATCAAAGCCGGGGCCATCGGTGGCGATCTCGAAGAGCGCGCCGCCGGGGACGCGGAAGTAGATTGACTTGAAGTAGAAACGGTCGATGACTGGTGTCACGCCGAGACCAACCTCCGCGAGCCGTGCGCGCCACAATTTGTGTTCTTCCGGGTTGGGAGTGCGGAAGGCGATGTGATGAACGCCACCAATGCCGAGATTGCCAGCCATGCCATTTGGACGCACCTCCACATAAACCTCGGTGCCGGGACCGCCCGCTCCCGTCTCAAACACGACAAGGCGGTCCGTCTCGTTCAATGCATACTGGCGTGTCTGCTTGAAACCGAGAACCTGTGTCAGGACGAGCGCGAGCGATTCGAGACGTGACACAATCACGGTCGCGGCGTCCAGTCCGCGAATAGCCACGTGCTCTGGAATGGAGCTTTTGTCCCAGTACTGGCTTATTGTTGGCGCGTTGCCATCGTCGAGGAGCGCGAACTGCATTCCCTCTGGACTGGTGAAAAGAATACTTGCGCGTCCCGCGTATTCGCCGCGACTCTTTATCTCTACGCCATGCTCCGCTAAGTGTTGCGCCCACCAGTCCAGAGTCTCCGTTCCAGACACGCGTAGTGCAATGATGCCGATTGTGCCGACACCAGAGACGTTGCGCCCAATATTGGGCCAGTCAAAAAAAGTTACATCTGTGCCAGGATTGCCGCGCTTATCCGCATAGTAGAGATGATACGCCGAAATGTCGTCCTGGTTTACCGTTTGCTTGACCAGTCGCAAGCCCAGGACGTGTGTAAAGAACTTGACATTTTGTGCCGTGTTACCAGTGACCGCCGTCACATGATGAAGACCCGTAAGTTGCATATCGCTCCTCTTTCTTTTCCTATTCACTCTGTTTACAGGTTAATGTCGAAACGAAACGTTTGTCAAGGTCACGGCAATTAATGGATAATAGAAACAAATAGAGGGCAATGTGGTATACTTTATGCACGAGAAAACTCTTGCTCCGCATATCAAACTTTACCCATATAGCAACGTAGATAACAATTGGAAGACACTTCACATGCTATTCTAATAATGAGAAAATAAAAAGCGGAAGGAACGGAATATATGGACGCACGCTTTTACAACACAGATGAAATCGACATTGAGCGTCTGTCACAGGACCTGATGAATGTGTATATGGCGCAGGGCTATCAGACGCAGCAGATTGGCACTAAGGACTCGATGCTGGTGCAGATCAAGAAGGGTGGTGATCTGGAAGCGCTCGTTGGTCTACAAGCGGCCCTCTCGTTAACGTTACAGCACACGAGCGGCGGCACACTGGCGATGATTGGGCAACAAAAATGGCTTGACAAAGCGGCTGTTGGTGCTGTTGGCATCATCGGCTTCGCGTTCCTCTGGCCGCTTGCGCTAACGGCTGGTGCGGGCGCGTTGCGTCAGGCCAGTTTAGGCAATCAAGTACTCAATGTCGTCGATGGGCTTGTACATCAGCAGCGTCCAAGTGCGCAGGCCGGACCTGTTCCTCCACAGTTTATGCCACAGGTCCAGCAGCAGTGGGGTATGCCGCCTAGCTTTGGACAGCAACAGGCTCCTTACTACACGCCTCCTGCACAGCAGGCACCGTACTATACGCCACCAGCGCAACAGCAGCCGCAGACGTCGCCCAACTATGCACAGCCAGCCTATACGCCACCAGCGCAACAGCAGCCGCAGACGCCCCCGACGTATACGCAACAGCCGACTTATACACCGCCGCCTGTGCAGCCGAGACAGGAGGTTCCTGTGTACACGCCGCCGTTGACTCCGCCAACGCCACCAGTACAACGTGTTGAGCAGGCTTATGTGCCACCAGTGCAGCCGAAACCGCAGCCAGCACCGGAGCCACCTCCCTATGTGCCACCTGTGACACAGAACCCAGCCGTGCAACCGCAGCCGAAGGTGACGTTCATCCCTTCACAGGAAACGCCGGTCGCGCCACCTCAACCGAAGCCACAGCCACAGTACTATGTACCCTCCCAGCAGTCTTCTGCCCAGCAGCAAGCTGATGCGTCGCAAGCCACGCTTGCCAATACGTCTGTGCAGGGCCAGTCGTCGGTTGATACAAGTGTGCCGTGGGGTATGCTCACATTCGAGAGCGGCAAGCAAGTATCGTTGACAGGTGCCAGCGCACTGGTTGGACGTTACGATCATGATCTAGGCGGGGATAAACCAGGTGTTGACCTGAGCGATCAACAAGGCGCGGACACCACCTCGCGCGTCCATGCTGTCTTTGAGCACACGGGCAATGCCTACACGCTCACCGACCTAAACAGTACCAACTCGACCCGTATCAACAACAAGCGGCTCGATCCCGACAAAGCCACGCCTCTTAATGATGGCGACGCGATTTCGTTCGGCAAGGTCTCCGCAACATTCAAGAAATTATAAAGATGTCTGTGGGACCAGAGCACCCGCCAGGGGGATGGCCCGCCCCAAAGAGCGGGGGGGTTTGGGGGGGGCTTCCATGCGCTGGGGGGTGGTTTTGCCGCCCCGGTGGGGGCCGAGGAAACCGAAGATCTCCCCGTCGGCGACGTCGAGGTCGACCCCGCGTACGGCCTCGACGAG
>CAXTUE010000511.1:0-3712 GCA_964247355.1 uncultured Ktedonobacteraceae bacterium
TTGTCGAGCAGCTTTTGCACGCAACGGGCTAGGTCCTGGGCGTCGCCTTCCTGGAAGACGAGGCCAGCGTCGGCGATGACGTGGGGGATTTCGCCGCTTGAGGAGCCGATGACGGGCGTTTCACAGGCCATCGCTTCGGGGAGGACGCGACCGAATTGCTCGATCCAATTGGGTTTTGAGAGCGAGGGCAGGACGAAGGTGTCGAGCATCTCCATTTCGTGTGGCACCTCGTAGGTCGGGACGCCGCCCTTGAAGGTGACACGCTCGGTGAGGTCCAGACGTGCCGCTTGCTCTTCCAGAACGCTTTTCATGGGGCCGTTGCCGATGAAGACGACGCGGCAATACTCCGGCAGGTGAGTAAGAGCTTCAACCATCAGCGTCAGGCCCTTTTCCTCTTTGAGTCGGCCAATGAAGCCGAGCGTGAAGGGGTCATTGGGTTTGCGCGGAGTGCGGGGCGCGCTGCGTTTATAGATATCGGTATCGAAGCCGAATTGTGGAATGACATGAATAGGACCTTTGTAGCCCTTGCGTCGCAGGACACTCTCGGCGTCGCGGTTGCCAGCGAGCGCGGCCTGTGCGTGTCGATAGTTGTAAAGTTCCATCTGGCGAAATGGGAGTGGATAGCTGCGATACAGGTTTTGCCATGTGAAGAAGAGGGCACGCGCTTTATGCTGTTGCGCTAAAAACATGGCCTGTGCCGTGGCGACGTTGTACGGCTCCTCGTCGATGTGTACTACCTCTGGTTGTACCTCGCGCATAATTTTGCCGAGCTGTGGATAGTAGTGCAGGTGGAAGTTGCCGTTGAGCGTCATGGGCGTGACGATCATGCGATAGCCTGTGGTATAGAGTTTCTCAAGCACCTGCTTGCTGCCGTCGTCGCTTTGCCAGTATTCAGGCGTGACGACGGTCAGTTCCATATCAGGCAGTTTCGCGATCTCTTCGAGTTTGCGCTGTGAGGTCCCCGCGACGAGGGCCTTTGAAATCATAAGTGTTCGCATGGTTCAAATCGTTTCTGCTATAATGGTCTGTAAATGTATCTTAACGAAATACGACGGATATGCCGTCGGGACCGCATTCATCACGTCCATCTGCCGATATGAGATTGTCACAACGGACGCGATGAATGCAGTCCCGACGTTCGTCGTGTCGGAGGCAACGGACGTGATGAATGCGGTCCCTACCATAACCAAATTATTTACCCGATGCACCCAATTACTGCGATAGCGGTGCTGTCCGGCGTGGATTGTTGCCACGTGTATACGTTTCCTCGTAGACAGAGATGGTTTCGTCAGCCGTCTTGCTCCAATTAAATTGCGCGGCACGTTGTAACGAACGCGCTCGCAGGTCTCTTTGTAACGCTTCATCTGTCAAAACGCGGCGCATTGCCTGGACTAAGGCTTGTACATCTTCCGGGTCAACCATAAGCGCGGCATCGCCAACAACCTCTGGTAGCGAGGTGCGGTTCGAGCAGACGACGGGTGCGCCGCAACTCATGGCCTCAAGCGGAGTCAAACCGAAGCCTTCATAGAGCGAGGGGAAGACAAACAGGCTGGCAGCACTATACATGGCGGGCTTGTCCTCCTCATCTATAAAGCGGTAGATAATCTGGCCAGTCATGCCGAGGCTGGCCGCGACGGGACGCGGGTCTGGAAAGAGTGGCCCCTTCTGCTTATCGGGATTGCCCGCGATGAGCAATTGCAGGTTCGGGTCGCCAAGCTGACCATACAGATGTGCGAAGGCGCGTACAAGCTGTGGCACGTTCTTACGCTGGTCGAGTCCACCGAGATAGAACACATAGCGTTCGCCCAGGCCATATTTCGCACGAACTCTCGCCAGCGTCTCAGCATCGGTCACGGGTTTATATTCGTCGCCCGCCGCTTCGTAAATCACGCGAATGCGCTCGGCTGGCAGCTTTAACGCGTCAACCATGTCCTGCTTCGCGTGTTGCGAGACGGTGATAATCATGGTTGCTCTATGGGCTGCGCTCGCCACCAGTTGCATGTATGCTTTGACTTTGGCATCGGGCTGGTACGCGGATAGCCGCATAGGTATGACATCATGAATGGTCACAATGGTTGGCGTGCGTGGCAGCAGGGGAGGAGCGAAATAGGGGACGTGAAAGATATCGACGCCCGCTTTGCGCGCGGCGGCTGGCCCCGTCACCTGTTCCCACAGCACCTTCTGAATATTCTCGTTATTGCCAAGAATACCGGGGACCGCCTGCACCTGATAGGGAAATGTCGATGCGTTTTGACCGTCTATTGGCTGTGGCCCCAGTAAAACATAGTCATTTTGTGTATCTGCCTGCGCGAGTGCGGCCAGCAGATGAAGCATATATTGTCCACTGCCCGTGGCGGGATATTGAAAGAAAAGAGCGTTTATACCAATTTTCATTGTTTACTAGTCCTCAAGGTTAAAAGTCTTCTCCCCGTTGTGCAGCTTCTGATACACGGCCAGCATCTTACGGGCCGACATCGCCCACGTGTACTGCTTAGCGCGTTCGTATCCCTTTTGCCGCAACTCTTCACGCAGGGACGCATCCTCGGTCAGGCGTGTAATCGCGTCGGTGAGTGCGTCGATGTCATGTGGGTCGACGAGCAGTGCTGCATCTTGCGCCACCTCCGGCAACGCCGACGTATTCGAGGTAATCACGGGCGCGCCACATGCCATCGCCTCTATAGGAGGAACGCCAAAGCCCTCGAAAAATGAGGGAAACGCAAATAGGGTTGCCATACTATATAGCGTTACAAGCTCAAGGTCAGTAACGCGACCCAGAAAACGTACTTTCTTTTCCAGGTGAAGTTCCTCGACCAGTTGTTTCGGCTCGTCATACATCCATCCCGGCCCGCCAGCGATGGCGAGCATTGCTGGCCCATTCTTTTTTTGCTGCGCTTTATAAAACGCTTTGATCAGTCCTGCGTGATTTTTGCGCGGCTCAAGCGTTCCCACCGCCAACACAAGCGGAAATTTCAGGTTGAACTTATGCTGTGTCGCGCCCAGTAGCACGGGATCGGTAATGCGTCGAAAGTGTGGCCCCACACCATTGGGGATGACGGTCAGCTTTTCCGGCGGCGTTCCAAAGTGCTTGACCAGCGTACGCCCGACCTCGTGCGAGACCGTGGCGACGACATCGGCGGCTTCTACCGCTTCGGGTACGACCTTGCTCAGATAGCTAGCGAGCGAGGGTACGGCGTATTCGGGATGTTCCAGAAATGCTAGATCGTGAATTGTGACAACTTTACGTACGCGTCGCGGCAGTGGTGGAAGCGTAAAATCAGGGCCGTGATAGATATCAACCGGCCCTGTAAATAGCGTTGCTGGCAAAAGCGGTGTGCGCCAGCGATACCACAAGACGTTGAGGTAGCGATCAGGAATCAGCAGGTTGCGCCCCCGGACGTTCTCCGCCTCAGGAAAGGGATGTTCCGCCGTTGCCCGTCCACTGGTGAGCAGCGTATAGCGCGTCTGTGCGTCCTGCTCCAGCATGGCGGCGAAGAGATTGCGTACATAGGTGCCAATGCCCGCCCCCTGGCGAATGGCAGCTGTATAATTCAGTGCGATACGCATAGCAGTTCCTTTTATTGTTTTACCATTATGCAAAGTAACGAAATAACTTGGTCCATGACCGAACGGACGCGGCGGTCCATGACCGAACGGACGCCCACAAGGGGAACGTCCCTACCATACACGGCATAACGTCCGCATGTGGTAGGGA
>CAXTUE010000512.1:0-3710 GCA_964247355.1 uncultured Ktedonobacteraceae bacterium
ATAGAAAGTTGAGTGGACATGGCAGGGGCAAGGAAATACTTTCAACAGTAGGCTTTTTTTAAAAGAGAAGGTGTCACGAGAAAAAGCGCCCGTAGGGACCGATTTATCACGTCCTTTCAGCAATTGAAGAGGCCAAGAGAACATGATAAATCGGTCTCTAAAGGCAATTCACGCATTCTCAAAAACCTACTGTTGAGTAGCCTATTAATGCGCTGTCTATCGTCAAAATATCATCCATGCTCAATGACATCGCTGGTCGCACGATAGAGTTCTCGTTCATACTTCTACTCCCTGCTCTCTACCTGTGCAAGCGACATGTCAATACCGGAAGGAGACGATACCAGAGCCATCACGTCCTGAATGCGAAACGGCTTGAGCAGCGTCACGGCCCCAATCATACGCAGCGTCGAGTGTAACTGCACGTGCGCGCTATCGTCCCGTCCAACCAGTGCCACAATTGCGGTTCCTGCACTGAGACGCAGTTGGCGCAAATGTCCCAGCACCTGATAGCATTGCATCTGCATCGGATAGACCGAGACAAAGGCCATGTCCGGCGGCTCCAGCTTTAACGTCGGAATCGTCTTGTTGGCAGTTGTGTAATCAGACAGCAAAAGGACCCGATGGCCTGCTTGTTGAAAATAGATGGTAAACAGCGTCCGTAGTGTACGCGACGGCTCGATCACCAGAATGCGTTTAGGCATGGTCCAGTTCCCTCTGCTCACTCGTGTGTTCCTCGTCGCACCATGTCTCATCAGACATCAGAGCAACAGCCTCATCCTGTTTGCCAGAGCGCAGCAAACGCAGAATACGTTCCGCCCCACGCTCCATCCGTGCATTGATTGACTCATGGTTCGCAACAACTGCCAGCCCTGATAGACCTTGTTGAGCCGCTTGTTCGTGCAGTACTTGTTGTTCGCGAAATTGGGCTACTTCGCTTACTGAGTGATGCATATTTTCTCCTTACTGCTAGTTGTTTTGCTCTCTATTAATAATCTGCATGTCTTGAATAGTACCTGAGTCAGGTGTACAATTCAGGAACAATATGTTCCATTGCATGGAACACAGTGTTACTAAAGGGTAGGAAATATGCGACAGAGTAAGCAGAAGCGAACCGAGTTAAAAAGTAACGAGTTTGGGAAGTTAGTCGTGTCGTATCGCCAGCAACGTGGTTGGACACAAGAACAATTAGCAGAAAAGTGGGGATACACGCGCGAATACGTTTCTCAGATTGAACGCGGAAAGCGTAAGCTCGATAAGCAAGAGCAAGTACACAAACTCGCTGACATTCTTGAAATACCCTCAGAGCGACTCGATGGCGTTGGCAAGGGCATTTCTTTGCGTACAGGTACTGCTCAAAAGCCCTCAGAAGCCGACGACGTGTTATTTCAAACCCTACTCGATTCCTCACTTGCCACGGTGAAACTTTCCTGGCTCGTCTGGTACGCCGATCAAAATAGTACCGTCGTTGAGAATTTGGATACGCTGATTGGGCGTTTGGAAGACGCGTGTACAAAGTATCGAGGAACATTTCTCCGACCTGCACAGCATATTCTTGCATATGCATATGAGATGAAAGGCAAAATGGCTTTTGATCATTTGCACTATAGAGAAGCAAGCAGCTATTTTCACGAAATGCAAACACTCGGCGAAGAACTACGAAATGCTGATCTGATGACATTGGCAATGACACATCAGAGTGATGTACTGCGTAAACGAGGACTATACGAGACAGCAACAAGATATCTCGGAACGGCACAAGCATATGCCGAACATGCAAGTCCAAGCGTAAAAGGGTTACGCTTGCTTGTTTTGGCAAGAGCGCATGCAGCGTATGGGGCAGAAGACGCTTTCCTGCGCGCTATAGATGAAGCGCAGGAACTTGTGACGGAAACACACGAAGACTTGGAGAGTATGTCTAATCAATTTAATCTGGTAGAAGTCCTTCAAGAACGCGCACAAGGATATAGCATGCTGTGGGAGCCTCAAAAGGCACTTGACATTTATAAGGAAACTGATGTGCTCCGCCCCTTCCGTCCACTACGAGACCTCGGCTCGTATACCATTGTCAAAGCACAAGCACATGCCTACAATGATGACATTGAGCAGGGAATAGCTGGTGCGATAAGCGGGCTAAACCTTGCACTGCAATACAAATCACAACGTCATGTATCGCGTGTCCAGGTCATGTATGACAGATTAAGTGTAACACCACAAGGAAAGCATCCTCTCATGCGGAATCTACAGGAAGCCCTCTACAAAGCACAAAAGAAGGTATAAATACATTACTTGGATTTTTATCTCCGAGAAAGAAATGAAATTATGCAGACTTTTCCTCACCTTCTCCCAATATCACCGCGCTAAGCGTGCAGTGTGGTGATGCCTGCTTGAGCAGTGCCATCAACTCATCCCCCGCTGCCTTCAAAGCTTCAAGCGAATAGGGAGCCATCCGTTCAAGCACAAAGTACACATGTCGAGTCTCCTCGGTTAGGCGCGTCCGAAACCCCTGCCGCCAGTTCCATCTGCGACACGTCACCCCCATACTATCAGCCCAGATAACCTCACCCGCTTCAGGATAGGACACGAACGACTCCCCCTCTTGCATCGTTGCAAAAGGCTCTGATCCCGTCGCAACCGTCAGAACCAGATCGCTACTCAACTTCTCCCAGTCCTCTCCTCCAATCGGCAGCATATGCTTCACACTAACCGCGTTATAAACATCCACCAACCGGTTAATGGGCGGAATATCCTGCCCTTTAAGTACACGTGTCAACAGTGCCTCGACCGAACTCGGATACTTTTTCGGTTTCGCGCCAAAGCTCTTATACACCTCGCGCCACGCTGCGATAAACGGCTCCGTTGTCAATGTATCGAGCGACAAATGCTCTCGCTGATTTTGTTCCGCCTCCCGCAACAGCCTCGTACTCCATTCATCGCTCGGTCCATTCACAAGCTCATGTGCATAAATAACCAACACACTACACTCTGGATAACGCGTCCTAATCACAGGATCAAGCGCGAGTGTATAAAAGTGCGTCTCCGCATACCGAAGCGGTTGTTCTTGTGTCATAATTCACCTCGCCCTTTTATATTTCTATTCATGTTCATCCTCAAGCTTAGAACACCTATCAAGTAACAGCGATGACAGGCGACAAGCCAGCGACCACGATGGTCAAAACCGATTTCGCCATCTCTTCTGCTGAGCGCGTTTGTTCTCCACGGCTCCATTGCACCGCCGGACCAAAAATTGCCCAACTGTTGACCAGTGCTGTGGTTTCCCTTACCTCCTGTGGAACAGAAACCGGCGATTGGAGCTTGTTCAGCCAGTTCAAGAGCACCTCGTACAATTCCTTCTGCAACGCGACCTCGAAAAGCGGCTCAAACTGCTTATCAGCCGTCTTCTGGTAACTACGAAAGATGGCAAGGAAGTCGAATACACCTAGAATGAGCGCGTGCAAAGTGCTCGTCTGCAATGTAGACGAGGCAGCAAGCCGGCTCTCCAACGACCGGTGGAACTTCGTGTGCATCCAACTATCTAACAGGGCATATTTATCTTCAAAGTGCGCATAAAAGGTAGCTCGGTTGACCGTTGCACGTTCTGTGATATCTTGTACCGAAATGGAGTGAATATTATGCCTTTCTTCAAGTAATGCTATGAATGCTTGCACCAACAACTGACGGGTCCGTTTGACCCTCGGATCGTTCGCATTGAC
>CAXTUE010000513.1:0-3693 GCA_964247355.1 uncultured Ktedonobacteraceae bacterium
TCCAGGGGCAAATCATAACCTTCTAATCGAACATCTCGCTGATGCTCTCGCGGTCATGGATACGCCGAATGGCCTCACCGAACAGAGAGGCGACCGATACAACCTCAATCTTCTTAGAGAATGTCACAGGTTGGTTCTCGACGGTATCGGTGATAATCAAGCTTTTGAGTGGACTGTTGTCTATGCGCTCAATCGAGCCTTGTGCCAGGACGCCATGCGTGACCACGGCATGTACATCACGGGCACCGCGTTCCAGTAGCTTGATCGAGGCATCAGCAAGTGTGCCGCCTGAAATGGTGAAATCGTCAACGATCACCACGTTTTTGTCTTTGACCTCTCCAATGATGTTCAGGATGGTGGCTTTCTCGTCGTGCGCGAGTCGCTCTTTGTCGGCAATGGCAATGGAGACACCGAGGTGCGAGGCGAAGCGGCGCGCCTGTTTCGCGAAGCCAACATCGGGTGCGACAATGACAAGGTCGCGCAGGTGCAATGCTTCGATGCGCTCACAGAGCAGGGGCAGGGCATAGAGATTGTCGACAGGTTGGTGAAAGAAGCCTTGAATCTGTGGTGCATGCAGGTCCATTGTCACCACGCGGTCTGCGCCTGCAACCTCGATAGCATCGGCGCAGACGCGGGCGCGAATAGAGACGCGCGGCTCGTCCTTCTTATCGCCTTTCGCGTAGCTGAAGTAGGGAATGAGCACCGTGACCTCGGCTGCGCCTGCTCGCTTAAATGCGTCGATCCAGAAGAGTAACTCCATGAAATTATCATTGGCGGGAAACACTGTTGACTGCACGATATAGACACGGCGCCCACGTACATTCTCTTGAATGCGTACAAAGATATTGCCATCGGAGAAGCGTAGTGTTTCGTTCTTGCCTTGTGGGATGTTCAGGTAGTCGCAGATGTGCGCGGTCAGTTTACGGCTACCACTGCCCGCAAAGACCGCCATGCCATCGGGTTCCATGATAAAAATTTCCTCTTTTTCAGGCTATAAAGAGCATTATAACAAGACCGAGGGTACTATTACCGCCCTCGGTCTCTTGTATCATATCATTTTTTGCTTATGCCTCGTATCGTCCACCCAAATGCGTCGCTAGAAACTTCTCGGCAGCCGCGTAGAACTTTATGCGGTTCTCAGGTTTGGCGAAGCCGTGGCCCTCGTCGGGGAAGAGCATGTATTCGTAGTCAATGCCCTTGCTTTTCATGGCCTCGACAATTTGCTCTGACTCGGCTTGCTTGACGCGTGGGTCGTTGGCTCCCTGCGCGATGAGAATCGGTATCTTGATCTGATCGACCTTGAAGAGTGGTGAGCGCGACTTCAGAAACTCCTCTTCGGTCTCTGGATTGCCTACTTGATTGTGGAACTGGGCAAGAAAGGCTGACCAGTAGGGCGGAAAACTTCCAATGAGTGTAAGTAAGTTACTCGGTCCCACTATGTCAACGGCACAGCAGAAGAGGTCGGGCGTGAACGTGGCACCCACTAAGGCTGCATAGCCACCATAGGACCCGCCGTAGATCGCGACGCGCTTGGGGTCCGCGATGCCCTGTTGCACGGCCCATTGTACGGCGTCAACCAGGTCGTCGTGCATCTTGCCGCCCCATTCCTTGTTGCCCGCGTTCAGGAATTCTTTGCCGTAGCCGGTTGAGCCGCGATAGTTCACCTGCAAACAGGCATAGCCGCGATTGGCGAACCACTGCGCCTCCGGGTTATAGCCCCAGTCGTCGCGCACCCACGGCCCGCCATGCACGTTTAGCACCATCGGCAACGACTTTTGGTTCTCGCCAACAGGCAGCGTGAGGTAGCCGTGAACCGTCAAGCCATCGCGTGAGGTAAAGCTAATGGGTTGAATGTGCGCGAGCGTATACTTGCTCAATTCTGGCTGGTTGTCAAAGAGAAATTTGGCGCTCTGCTCTTTACGGTCATAGGCATAGTAGGGCACAGGACCATTGTCAACGGTGAATGCCAGTATCCACGTGTCGTCGGCATCGGTTCGACTCGTGAGCATGGGGTCGCCCTGGTGAATCTCCTTGATACGGTCAAAATCCAGACGAATGGAGTCGTCGAGAATTGTCCATTCAACGCGGTCCTTGTTGAAGGCCACGGCCTGGACCTCGTGTGTATCGGGATGCATAATCACATTGCTGACATCATACTGTGGATCCTCGGCGATGACGTGTATTTCCTGGGTCGCGATATTCATTTTGACGAGGCGACCCGTGTTTCTATCGCGTGAGTCAATCAGGTAGAGAGATTGCCCATCGCTTGTAAAGCCAAGCGGCGAACTTGTCAACAGGTCGCTCGGACTCCACACGAGCAGTTTGCGCCACTCGCCCTGTTCGTTGTCGCGCACATAGAGTTCGCTGCCACCATCGGGTGTCGTCGCCAGTCCACCGCGTACTGTAAACTGTGTATCGACAACCCAGCCCGCGATATTACCTGGATTTTTCGCCACCTGCGTTAGTTCGCCCGTTGTCAGGTTGAGGCGATAGGCGTCGTGAATTTGTGGATTGTCTTTGTTCAGGCCAATGATCAGCTCGTTAGGAAAGTGTTTGTCGCGCTCGATAACCTCGACCAGCACGTCTTCAAATGGCGTTAGGTCGCGGGTCTCCTGCGTATCAAGGTCGGTTGCATAGAGGCGAAAGTTTTCGTTGCCGCCAAAGTCCTGGACATACAGGATATGCTTGTTATCCGCCGCCCAGAAGTAGGAACGAATGCCGCGCTCAGTATCTTTCGTGACGGGTTTAGCATCGTTCGCGCCGACCGTGCCAACCCAGACGTTCAATACGTCGTTGACGGGCGCGAGATACGCCATGCGCTTGCCATCCGGCGAGATGCGCGGACTGGTGTTCACAGGATTGCCAAATAATACTTTTCTTGGGATGAGTTCAACTGTGGGGGTGGTCATTCTATCTCCTAACGTATTATCTATAAACACTACTGTAGGGGTCTAATTCTATTACACCCGTGTCGGCAATATACCATGTTGGAGAATATGTTGCAGCGTTCATCAATCCTGGAGACGATTTCTGTTGCCGACACGGGTGTAATGGAATGTAGACCCCTACGTTGTGCTACTCGCTAAATAACTCCTCGATGTCACGGTGGCCCTTGATGATCGAGATGATCTCAAGGTAAGGGCCGTTATAGCGGAAAAGAATCACGTAGTTTCCATAGGGGATGCTGCGGACGCTCTCCGCCAGTTCCGGCCTTGCTCGGCCTATTATGCCAGGAAGGGTTGCCAACCTCTGACATTCCTGCCGTAGCTTCTGCATGTAGCGGAGAGCGGTCTCATTGCTGCCACTCTCTCTGGCAATATAGCGTTTGATTTGAATGAGATCATTCTTTGCCTACTCAAAGTAACGTAATGTGGGCATTGTGCTTCCTACTCGTCCGCCGCCAAAAGAGCGTCGATATCCTCATCGGCATAGCTACCGCCCTGGTCAAGTGCATGTTGAACATGCTCACGCAGAGCAGCTAACTTCAGTTGCCGTATTTCCAACTGCCGTAGCGCATCGCGAACAACCTCACTTTCATTGTTGTAATAGCCAGCTGCGACCAGGTCTTTAACGAAATGATCAAAATGCTCACCGAGCGAATAACTTCCTGCCATGTATAATGTCACTCCCTTCTGGATATACTTCCTTTTTCCCTATTGTACTATTAGATACTAACTATTACTAGTCCTGGGG
>CAXTUE010000514.1:0-3692 GCA_964247355.1 uncultured Ktedonobacteraceae bacterium
TCTTCGCAGACGAAATTATTGCGTAACACAACAAAATAAAACGCCTTGCCAATCGTTCGCGATTGGCAAGGCGTTTTATTTTGTTGTGTTAATGCCTGAAGTGTCTCTGCCCCGTGAAGATCATCGCGACGGCATAGTGGTTCGCCATACGAATAGACTCCTCATCACGCACGGAGCCGCCGGGCTGAATGATGGCAGTAACTCCTGCTTTCGCGGCTGCTTCGACGCCATCTGCGAAGGGGAAGAAGGCATCGGAGGCCAGCACTGCCCCGTGTGAGCGGTTGGCGGCCTTCTCAACCGCGATCTGTACGCTGGTGACGCGGTTCATTTGCCCCACTCCCACTCCAACCAGCGATAACTTATGCGCAAGCACAATAGCGTTCGACTTGACGTGACGTACTGCCTTCCATGCAAACATCAGGTCCGTCACCTCATCCAATGTTGGTTGTCGCTCGGTCACGGCATTATAAGCCACATCATGCTCTGCCAGCACATCAGGTGTTTGCAGTAAAAGGCCACCACTTACTGAACGCACGTCAAGTTTTCCAGTACTGCTTCCCATAGGTTCTACCGGACGGTGAGTCGCGAGCAGACGAATATTTTTCTTTTTGCGCAGTATCTCAAGTGCTTCAGATGTAAACTCTGGCGCGATCACAGCTTCATAGAACAGTTGGCTGATCTCCTGCGCCGTTGTCTCATCAATAGCACGATTGCTGCCAATAATACCGCCATAGGCCGAAACGGGATCGCCCGCGTGGGCCTTCTTGTACGCCTCTACCAGTATCTCATCACACGCAAGTCCGCACGGATTGGTATGCTTGATAATGGCAATGGTTGGCGCGGTAAAGCTTTGCGCAGTCGCTAATGCTGCATCCAGATCGAGCAGATTGTTAAACGATAGCTCTTTGCCGTGCAGAACCTCGGCGCCTGCAACAGTTGATGTTGTTGCATCATTACTACGCATGCCAGACCAGCGATAAAACGCCGCCTGTTGATGAGGATTTTCACCGTAGCGCAGCGTCTGTATACGCTCAAGAGGAAGTGTTATTGCTTGTGGGAAGATCTCACTTGTTGAAGCACGCAAATATTCAGCGATGGCGGTGTCATAGCCAGCCGTTTGCTGTAATGCGATAGTGGCGAGATGACGACGCGTGACAAGGCTAACCTCGCCCTGTTCGCGCCATTCTTGCATAACGGATATGTAGTCCTCTGGCCGTGTCAGAATCAGCACATCTTGGAAGTTTTTCGCCGCCGCACGAGTCAGTGTCACGCCACCGATATCTATGTTTTCCAAAGCCTCCTGCAACGTCACATCTGGTTGTACAATCGTCTCAGCAAACGGGTACAGGTTGGACACCACAATGTCAATTGGCATAATATTGTGTATACGCAACTCCTCTTCGTGCGAGGAAGAGTCTCGACGTGCTAGAATGCCGCCCAGGATTGTAGGATGCAACGTCTTGACACGCCCATCGAGTATCTCAGGAAAATTCGTCAAGCCACTTACCGACTCCGCCTCGATTCCGCCCTCCTGTAGTGCCTTGAGAGTTCCACCGGTCGCGAAAATAGCCACGTCATGGCTTCTCAGTTCCTGTGCTAATTGAAGTAGGCCATGCTGGTCGGCAACGCTTATCAACGCTCGCATCTACGTATCCTTTCGAGAAAGAGTTACTTTTTATCTCAAAACAGTATACGACATAGTGATTTAGGATGTGTCACGTAATCCAGTGACCCGTTAAAAACTGAGTTACTGTAAAAAAGAGCAATGCTCCTGAAATGATGAGATAGTTGAGGTGAAAGCTGCGATGCTTGCCAATCGATGCAAGCACAATAAAAGCGGGAAATAGCTCTAGCAAGAAACGCGGTACAGAGGTGAGAGGCGTTGCATTCATCACTGGGAAAATTTGGAAGAATACATAGCAGACGAGGGCATAGAGACTATATGAAAGCAAGCGTAATGGCATGCGCCAGGGACCAATAAAGCTCAGTACTACGATAATGAGCATAAAAAGGTCTGGCACAAGGTCGAGGAGATTACGTAGGGCAATAAAGCTTAGCAGTGGAGTACTTCTGATGTACTGAATTGTAAGGAGATAGGTATCCCACGGCGCGTGTAGTTGACGTAACCACTGTCCCTGAGCATGAGAGAACGCGAATGCATCATGAAACACGATCAAGCAGTAGAGTGCAAAAAGACCTGTGCCAGCAAGGATAAGTCCTCCGCTCAGCACGTCGAACCGAAATTTCTTTATATTGAATTGATGGTGATAGATATATTCGTAAGCAAAGGGAACGAGCAACAAAATTCCCGCCGAGCGCGTCAAACTTGCCAGACAACCAAAGATGCCCGCAAGCCACCAGCACCCACGTCGCATGTAGTAGAAACTGAATAGAGTAAGGCACACAAAGAGCGATTCGTTGTAGGCTGCGGCAAAGAAAAACGCAGTTGGAAATAGCGAGAGATAGAGCACGGTACGCATCGCCCGTTGTTGTCCAAAATCCTCATCAACGAGGCGATACAAGACGACCAGCATAAGCAAGCCAACAACATTAGAGATCAGAAGACCTGCGATATAAGGATTTGGGGTAAGCCAGAGCAAACTGTGTTCGAGGAGCGGATAGAGTGGAAAGAACGCTGTACGCCACCAGTCGGTGTAACCAAAGAGCGCGATATAGCGAAAGTGACCCGCGTCTTTGCGTGCCCACATATTCCACAAGACCTCTAATGGTAGCGATTGAGATGAAAAGTCTTTTACGGTAAATAGGACAGCGCAGAGGGTTGTTACTAAAAACGCAAGGTGTACAGCGAGATAGCTAGAGAAGATGTGTTGAAATGCTGTATACCATGCGAACCAGGAAGACCTTTTGGAGTGGGAAATAGAACGACTTAATGAGGATTGCCGCTGTATGCCATCTTTTCGCAGGATATCGAGAGTTTCCGGTAGAGGTCGAGTGGACATAACAGCTCCAGCTTTTAAAATGCGCGATGCAGACAAGTGCGAAATGTGTTTCGCACTTGTCTGCATCGCGCATTTTACTTATTGACCAGCAACGGCGGTCTGCTCTTCCTCAAAGCTTGCGAGAATTTCAGCGATTGAGGGACGATTGGGAAACTCGGTCAGAATGCTAACATCGCGACGTTTGCGCGAGTCATGTCCAAACTTAACGTAGCCATCAATCAGAGCAAAGAGCGTGTGGTCACGGCCTACGCCGACCTTCACTCCTGGCTTGATCTTCGTTCCACGCTGGCGCACAATGATGCTACCGGCGGTGACAAGTTCGCCATCATATTTCTTCACACCAAGCATTTTGGGGTTGCTATCTCGTCCATTACGAGAGCTACCCATACCTTTTTTATGTGCCATGACGTTTTATACCTCTGTAGTGCTTTCAGTACCCTCATTCAACGAGGTACGACGACGAGGCGTACGTGTCTCGGTTTCAGAGGTCTCATCTATGGGTGCGATGATACCAGCGTTTGCACCTGTTGCCACACCCTCATCATCCGCAACAACTCTAGCTCGTGGAGCCTCACCCGTTACCAGACTCTTACCATCAGCTATGATATCGTCAATGCTCAGAACGGTCAATTCCTGACGATGGCCTTTGCGATGACGAATACGCTTCTTAGGTTTGTATCGGAAAACAATCAATTTTTCGCCGCGCGCCTGCTTGACCGCCGTTGCTACAAC
>CAXTUE010000515.1:0-3685 GCA_964247355.1 uncultured Ktedonobacteraceae bacterium
ATGCTAGACCAGGCATATCGACACCAGTCCAGCCTGAACTGCGCTACATGCGCACAAGTGCAACGGACTCACTAGAAGAGTGGGACAATGAGCAGAGGGCCAACATCCTCATGCACAACCGACTGAACCCACGCTATACCTTCAACGCATTCATTGTCGGTAACAGCAATCGGCTCGCACACGCGGCATCGCTCGCCGTTGCAGAAGCTCCCGGCGAGTCATACAATCCCCTCTTTCTCTATGGCGGCGTTGGATTGGGCAAGACGCACCTGCTTCACGCAATCGGTCATCAAGGCGTCCATACGGGTCTGGCAGTGCTCTATGTTTCATCGGAACAATTCACAAACGAGATCGTCAACGCTATTCGCTATCGCACCACCGAAGAGTTTCGCGCCAAGTATCGCTCGGTCGATATTCTGCTGGTAGATGATATCCAGTTTATCGCGGGTAAAGAATCGACCGAGGAAGAATTCTTTCATACATTCAATAGTTTGCATGAAATGAGCAAGCAAATCGTGATTTGCAGTGATCGCCCACCAAAGGCGATTGTCAGCCTGGAAGAACGTCTACGTTCGCGCTTCGAGTGGGGTCTGATTGCGGACATCCAGCCGCCAGATCTGGAAACGCGTATGGCAATTCTGCGCGTCAAGGCCGACCTGTTACGCTACCGTGTGCCAGACGACATCATCGCCTATATCGCGGGTCGCGTCCAAACAAACATTCGCGAGCTTGAGGGCTGTCTTAACCGCTTAATGGCCTATCAACAGCTACACCGCACCGAGTTAACAATGGATGTGGCCCGTGCCGCCATGTCCTCCCTCGGCAACGACGCGCGCGAGACACGCCTAACAAGCCAGCAAATAGCGGAAGCGGTTGCGGAATATTATCATGTCTCGCTAGAGGCCATGTGCGGCAAGCAACGCGATAAACATATTGTGACGCCGCGCCAGATCGCGATGTACCTCATGCGACAAGAAACACAGGCTTCGTTGCTGGAAATCGGTCAGATATTCGGCGGACGCGATCATAGCACAGTATTACACGCCTGCGAAAAAATAGAACGCGATGTCAACCTCAATCCCGCCCTACGACGCGAGATTGTTGCCATTCGCGAACAACTGCTGAGAGAATAAATTCATGTTTCCATCATATACGACGTACCTGATCGACCTCGATGGCGTTATCTATCGCGGCGAATCTCTAATTCCTGGCGCAAAAGAGTTTGTTGCATGGCTTGATAGCACACACAAAAAATACCTCTTTCTCACCAACAACTCGTTCGCCAGCGAGGTGCAAGTTATCGCCAAACTTGCACGACTCGGTATCGAAACCAACGCTTCGCATGTCCTCGGTGCAGCACAGGCGGCGGTCAAAAATATTGCGCGTCGTTTCCCCAACGCAACGGTTTATGTCGTTGGTGAACAGCCTTTACTAGAAATCGTTCGCTCTTATGGTCTACACGTCTTCGAGCAAGGGCAACAGCCAGCAAAAGTACCCGCGAACCCCGACGCTCCTGCAAGCCATCTCGCCGAAGCTGTCCTCGTTGGCCTTGACCGTACTTTCGACTATAAGAAGCTTACTGGCGCGGTAACAGCGATACGTGGTGGAGCCACCTTTATCGCCATCAACCGTGATCCTTTGCTTCCCATCGAAGGCGATGTTATTCCTGGTTGTGGTGCGATGGTTGCCGCCATCGAAGCCGCCAGTAGTACCCATCCAGAGGTAATCGGTAAACCTCAGCCTACTCTTCTGCAAGAGGCCATGCGTACCCTCGGTAGCCAGCCCGACGAAACGATCATGATCGGCGACGGCCTCGACACCGACATCGCTGGTGGCCTAGCCGCTAAAACGCACACTCTGCTCGTCCTCTCCGGTAAAGACAGCCGCAAAGAACTGGCAATCTCGCCGTTTCAGCCCGAATATGTATATGAGAATATCGCTGCTGTGCTGAAGGACTTGTAGCAAAAATCTTTGATTTAAACCTTGAAACTCGAACATACACATGGTATTATTGTGTCAAAAGACGATGGTAGAGGTTTACACATGGAAGAGGAAAAAAAGTAACAATATCAAGCATATGACTTAACGCTTAAAGAGTGGATACTACAACAACCACAAGAGGTTATTACCGTACTACTACCAGGAGCAATCTACCAGGAAACCGTTAATGTCGAGGTTATCAGGCCAACGATACGCGCGGATAAAGTATTTAAAGTCTTTTACGAGGGCGAGGAACAAATTCTCCATATTGAGTTTGAGTCAGGTTCAGATACTTCCATGTCCGCCCGCTTGTTGGTATATAATGCTATACCGTACTACGACCATGACTTACCTGTAATCTCAATTATTGTATATCCGTTTCGTGCTAAATTAGCAGAGTCGCCTTTGCATGTCAAGACTAAACGAAATGAAATTGTGATGTTTCACTTCCATGTCTTACCGTTGTTTCAGTTAGAAGCTGAGAAGTTTGTACAAAACCATGTCGCTTGTATGTATCCATTATTACCGACAATGCAAGGCACAAACTATCAACTAATACAGCAAGTGCTGGACGAGTTGGCAACATTGTATAAAGAGGATGAAGTAACATTATCGCAACAACTCATCTGGATGCAAATATTCTTGTCGCGAACGGAAACGATACTGCAATCAGAGAAGAACAAGATACAAGAGAGGTTGAGCATGTACGACCAACTATGGGAAGAGAATCCTAAAATACGAAAGATTCGTGCAGAAAGCGAAGAAAAGGGCAAGGTTGAGGCTCTGCAAAGAGCAGTAGTTACAGTTGTAAATACGCGCTTTCCTGCTCTTTCGGAATTAGCTGAAGAGAGATCGAAGCGAATTACTAAACCGGACGCGCTTGATATGATGGTTCGTTTGATAGCAGGTGCTTTAAATGAGAACATGGCACGTCAGATACTTGACCTGGTAGCCGCCTAAATGAGTAGGAAGCTTCTCATGTTCCTTCCTACTCAGAAGTTTCTAGTGTGTCTTACTCACCGCTCTATATCTGCTTTATAAGAGGATTGCCATTGTCGGGCGGGCGGTCTACGATGGCAACGGTGCAGCGCGATATGCAGACGAGTTTGTCTTGCTCGTCGGTGATTCTAATGTCCCAGACGTGTGTAGTGCGTCCACGTGCGATGGGGGTGGCGATGCCGGTCAGAGCGCCGTCGCGTTTCGGGCGAAGGTGATTGGCGTTGATCTCTAAACCAAATGCCATTTGCTTATCGGCATCTATGTTGAGCACACTGCCGAACGAGGCCAGCGACTCCGCAAGTACGACAGAAACACCGCCATGTAAATAGCCCACCTGCTGGCGATGTTGAGGACCTATTGGCATTGTGGCGACCACACGATCTTTTTGCGCCTCCACCAGTTCGATGCCAAGAATGGTCCAGATCGACTCTGCACGGTTGCTATTCATGTTTTCGATAAGTTCTTCTTGTGAATGCTCCATAGTCTAAGACTCTTCTTTCTGCCGATTGCTACATGTTTTGTTCAGCATAGCACGGCAGAAAGAAAATCTCAATGACAGTGAATCCTACCCCGTCGTAATAGTACCATCACCATTTACCCGTATCGCGACATTTTGCATTGGACCGTTGTTCGGGCCGGAGACAGGGCTACCTCCGTTGGCAGGATCAAAGATTGCGCCATGTCTAGGACATTTGAACTTTTGTGA
>CAXTUE010000516.1:0-3676 GCA_964247355.1 uncultured Ktedonobacteraceae bacterium
GCAATCTTATCGCAAACGTGCCGACGACTACCTGCAGCCGCTCGCGGATATCATGACGCAGCACCCGCAAGCTTTTGGGCATGTACTCGGTGCGCTTGATTTCGCGCTCTCATCCAGCAAAGAGGTCGCGATTATTGGTCCGCTCGCAACCAACGATACACTTGCGTTGTTAGAAGTCACCAACACACATTACCAGCCAAACAGCGTTCTGGCCTATTGTGTTCCAGATGACTCACAGGCGATACAAACAGTTCCGCTCCTGGCGGATCGTCCGCTCAAAAATGGCAAGGCGACGGCTTATGTGTGTCAAAGCTGTTTTAAAATTGTGTCCAATCACATGTGCCTCTTATCGCCTTCGGCTATATGAGGCACATGTCATTGCACACAATTTTAGATATATTTTTGTTCATCCCCATAAATTAGAGTCGCGCCACCAGTGGCGAAGTTGCGTACGTCGCGTCCTACAGCCCTGCCTTCGGGCGTGGACATCAATGAGTCGAACTCTTCACGAGTGTCGGCGTACATGGCGGCCATTTGATAATAGGGGGGTTGCTCGCCACGTGGACCGGTCGTAAATTTGGTCACGGTCAAGCCCTTGAGTCCCTGGATTTTCTGTACGAGGGGCGTGTGGACCTCTTTATAGTAGCGGTCGAATTCTTCGGCATTCTCTGGATGCCCATAGAGGACGGTAAGTTGAAACATGGCGTTGTTGCTTCCTTTCTTGCATGTATTACAGACACATTCTTTGTGTTCTTAGTCCTTCTTTGATAATATCACATGAAGGATGTACATTTGTCTCCTATAAAAAGTTGGCATACGTGTAATAGAATGTGATATTCTGTAGTAAAGAAAAAATGAAGTTCTGAAGGACAAGAGAACGCCACCCTTTGGGCGACCGCATCTCTATCATCAATGGCGATGATATCCTCCACTAAATTCTGACAGAAGACAGACAAGCAAGATAAACACTCCATGCCGCTCATAGTCTTCTGTTTTGTTGTCTTCATGCGGAACTTGTAGGGACCGATTTATCACGTCCTCTTGACGATTGATTATGCCAACGAGGACGTGATAAATCGGTCCCTACAGGGCGTCGAAACAGCATGAGTAAAGATTGTGAGCGGCTTCCTTTTTTTGAGTGTGTATATCGAGAAAGGAACAGCGTGTGGCCTCGTTCTCTGGAAATGCGTCGAAAACGTCCCTGTATGCTGATACATGGCAAGAGAATTTGCGTATTTATGTTCGCATTCTTGCGTTAATGAAACCTCACTGGTTGCAATCGCTGGGCGCGGTTGTGTGTCTGGGTCTTTCAACGGGCCTTTCTTTGATTATTCCGTGGCTTATCGCTTATGTAATTGATACGGGTTTGCAGCATGGAAGCCTGAACAATTTGCTGTTTGTCGCGCTAGCAATTCTGGTCTCAAGTGCTTTGCGTGGCCTGTTCGCCTATGGACAGGGCTATCTTTCACAATCGGTCTCTAATCTTGTCGCGTATGATTTGCGCAATCAGGTCTACGATCATCTACAAAAACTGAGTTTTGCCTTTCATGATGAGTCGGAGACGGGGCAGCTTATGTCGCGCCTCACCGTCGATATTGAGGCGGTACGCAACTTTATTACGCTTGGCTTATTGCGCTCGCTGATGACGCTTGTGACCTTTATAGCCATTACGATCATTCTGTTCAGGCTCGATGTCTATCTTGCACTGGTCACGCTGGTTAGCGTACCTATCCTGATTTTCATGTCTGTACAGGTAGCGCGACGACTGCGCCCATTGTGGATGAACGTGCAGAACGAGAATGGTGAGCTTGGGACGGTGATGCAGGAGAGTTTGAGCGGTGTGCGCGTCGTCAAAGCCTTTGCGCGCGAGGAGTTCGAGATTGCCAAATTCGGCGCGAAAAACCAGGAGTTGCGTACACTCAATATGTCCGCCATGCGTCTCTCGGCCTGGAACCAGCCGCTTATGCTGCTGGTGATAAACGTCATCACGGTGCTGGTGGTGTGGATTGGCGGCGTCGCGGTCATCGGCAATCACCTGAGCATTGGTGTGCTCGCGGCCATTACGCAATATATTCTGCTGCTGAACACACCCGTGCGCGCGTTTGGCTTTATGGTGACATGGTTTATGCGCGGCCTCTCCGGGGGCGAGCGCATCTTTAGCGTATTGGATGTGGAGTCAACGATTCAGGACGCACCTGACGCACGTATACTGAAAAATGTACAGGGGCGTGTGGAATTTGAGCACGTCGCGTTTGCCTACAATAAAGGGCCAGAGGTGTTGCACGATATCACCATCGACGCGCAACCGGGACAAATTATCGCGCTACTTGGCGCGACTGGAAGCGGCAAAAGCACAATTTTAAGTCTGTTGCCGCGCTTCTACGATCCTACACAGGGGCGCGTACTGGTGGACGGCGACGATTTACGCGAGGTGACGCAACGTTCGTTACGGCAAAACATTGGCCTTGTGCTACAGGATGTGTTTCTATTCAATGCGACATTGCGCGACAACATTGCGTACGGTGTGGCGAATGCAACGGAAGAGCAGATTATAGCTGCCGCGAAGGTTGCGCGCATTCACGATTTCGCGCTGACGTTGCCCGATGGCTACGATACGTGGGTGGGAGAGCGCGGCGTCACGCTCTCTGGTGGACAAAAACAGCGCGTCGCCATCGCACGTACGTTGTTGCTCGATCCGCGTATTCTTGTGCTTGACGACTCTACATCGAGCGTCGATATGGAGACCGAATATCTGATTCAGCAAGCACTCGACGCGGTGATGCATGGACGTACCACCTTCGTTGTCGCGTCACGTTTGCGCACGATTAAGAATGCGGATCAGATATTGATTCTTGACAAGGGCAGCATTGTGGAGCGCGGCACACATGAGTCGCTGCTAGCTTTGAATGGGGCATATACGCGTCTGTATGATTTGCAGTTACGTGAACAGGAAGAATTCGAGAATCGTATGCTTTCGGTTGAGGATGAACAAGTACGAGAGGATGCAGAGGATGATCGTGGGGGACGAGGACGTGATAAATCGGTCCCTACGGAACGGGCGATTGACGAGAAGCGTGAGGTGAGGCGATGAAAACGGCAAAGGCTACACGTACTGCCTCGATGGATGAATTTATGGCGCACCGGCGTAAGAGCCGGTTGCGCGAGAATAGTTTGGAAAGCTCGGACGAGAACGTTTCGGGCAAATTTAGCTGGCACTATATCAAGCAGTTTGGCCCATACATCTCGCGCTATCGAGTTGCGGCACTGGCAAGCCTTGCGCTTATGCTAGTGTATACGTTGCTCAACCTTGCGAATCCGTATCTGATTGGCGTGGCTATCGACTCGTTTATCACGCATCACGATTTGCGCGGTCTCGGCGTTATTGGTATTGTGCTCATCGTCGTCAACATATTGATGTGGCAGGCACAGTACTGGCAGGTCTGGACCATGTCCTGGGCGGGCCAGCAGACGTTGTTTCAGCTCAGTTCGGACATGTTCACACACCTGCAACGGCTCTCGCTGAGCTTTTATGACCGTACGCAAATCGGGCGCGTCATGTCGCGTTTACAAAGCGATATCGAGGTCCTGGAGTCGATGCTCAGTTCGGGCTTGCTGTCGATACTTGGTTCAATGATTTCGCTGTTCGGTATCATCGGCATTATGCTGGTGCTGAATC
>CAXTUE010000517.1:0-1135 GCA_964247355.1 uncultured Ktedonobacteraceae bacterium
CTTGCATTGACACCCCAGAAGCCTAGAACACATTTTCTGTCGGGGACAGAGCTACCGTATCCATGTTATTTCATCAAAACGCACTATCGCGTCCTCGCTAGCAATCGTAACACCAAAAGGACGTGATAAATCGGTCCCTACCTCTAATCAGGATGCATTCGGAGAATGAAGCGACAGCTTAAATTGTGGATTATAGCTCTTATCACAACTACTACAGGAGACCGCGTGCGTGTACCGGCGTACACGTGGATATTGCTTGCCGCACTCCGGACACTCATACAGGTAGCGAATGGGACGCCGTTCGCGCCGGACCTGCTCGCGTCTCCTGCTCTCCTCGTGCAATAACACCCGCAGGTCCTCTACCGCATAGCCCGTAATCGCGGCCTCGTCGTCCGCTATCGAATCGTAGCCGTGATGCGAATGCCGCCGTGGTGTGCCATTCACACGGTCAGCAAGGTGAATAAGCTCGTGCGCGACCGTTACCTCTATCGATTGGCACTGCATCGCTGGCTCAATAAATATCAGGTGCCTGTGCGTTGTGCGTCGTTCCTCGCCTGTTTCTGTACGCATGCGCCACGCCGATACTGGCAATGGTGGAACATAACAATAACAGCCAAGTGCCATAACGTTGAGCCGCTTCCCCGTCCACTGCCTGTATTCGTTACGGTCTTGAGTGATTGCAAGGAGGGGAAGTTCTGAAGAGGGGAGATGCAATTTGTGCCAGTAGTGCGTAAGCCAATGCTGAAGTGTCACCTTATTCCCATGAATAATCGGGCCAGCCTCTAGCAACGGCGGCATCGGCACGGCTCGTATCTGTGCTGTAGCCATGAACGGCACTCTTACTCCTAGCAAACGAAAGATATACGCTCTTTCAATTACTCATCAATACAATCGACGACTTCTTTTAATAGTCGCATCATTAGTATATCAGGCAGAAGCGGCACACGCAAGTAGGAATCTAATTCATTACCCCCGGCACACACTAATTACTAATGCTCTTCCTCATCCAATTCCCCCATAATCTTTCTATCGTGCTTGCTGCCCACGTCCACCTGTGCGAACAGGTCTGGCCGTCTCGCCCTTGTCTTCCTCAACGACTCCTTACGCCGCCACCGCTCGATCTGCGCATGATTGC
>CAXTUE010000517.1:1145-3661 GCA_964247355.1 uncultured Ktedonobacteraceae bacterium
AAGCAGAACATCGGGTACGCGCCACCCTCGAAATTCTGCAGCCCGCGTGTATTGAGGATATTCCAGGAGATTGTTGCTATGCGATTCGTCGTCGGTTGAGCCTTCAGTAAGCACACCAGGAAGCAAACGGCTCACAGCATCGACGACTATCATCGCTCCAAGTTCCCCACCTGTTAAAACATAATCGCCAATTGATAGCTCATCCGTCACCAGATGCTGATTAACACGGTCGTCAATACCTTCATAATGTCCACAGAGTAGTGTAATGCGTGCCTCCCGTGCAAGCTCACGCGCAATCCCTTGATTGAAGAGGCGACCTTGTGGCGTCAGTAGAATAATAGGACCGCCCTGATGAAACGCCTCAATCGCCGCGAAAATTGGCTCCGGCTTCATCACCATCCCAGCCCCTCCACCATACGGATAATCGTCAACCATGTGATGCTTATCGGTCGTGGCGGCACGGATATCATGAAGCGCGATATCAAGCAGCCCACGCTCCTGCGCACGCTTAAGAATGCTCTCGCTAAATGGCCCCTGGAACATACCAGGAAATAGCGTAAAAATGTCGAAATGCATGTGTATACCCCTGTGATAATATGTGTTACAATAGCACCGTTGAACTAACCTGTCTAGTGGAGCCTCTTTCTTATGTCCCTATCCCAGATACAACAGTCGGAAGACATGTATGACTCGATGACCGTCCTCGTGGGAAGCGCGGTCCGGTTGTTAAATGGTGAGTCTGGCATATTCGTTGTCTCAAATGAGGCGTTCGATCCGCAAAGTAGCACGGAATATACACGCTATCGTCTAAGCGACATAGCCCTGTCCTCTCTTCTCAATCTTGCAGAGCGGAGCATGCAGCCCGCTTCAAGTCACCTTCTCGTGGTCGAGCCAATCGCGCCGGAAGTTGCGATGCAGATGGGTGTCGAGGCGGACTATATACACGCGGTAGAGCGTTGTTCGCTATTCTTGCATGACTCTGCTGGCACACTTGGTACGCTACACCTTATTCGTCCCGCACATGCTTATTCTTGTTTTGAGAACCGTGAAGGCAATGATGGCACACTGCATCTTTTTGTGGCACAGGTGGCTTTGGGCTTACGTTTCGCCTTGAAGTCACAATCGTTAGTAAAAGAACAGGGCCGTCTCGCCGCCATCTTTCACTATAGTACCGAGGGCATCCTGACCGTCGACAATGCCTTGCGCATCATTGACTTTAATCCAGCAATGGAACGCGTGACGGGATGGCGCGAAAGTGAGGTGCTGGGACGTTTTTACTTTGAGGTGCTGCGGCCAAAGGACCGGCAAGGCAACGAGCTTGGCCTGGAGGACTCTCCTATTCTGCAAGCCTTCGCCGGTCATACCGTGGTTAATAGAGAGATAGGCATTACGACGCGTGATGGCCAGCGGGTTGATGTCAGCGTGACGGCCTCCTGTGTGCGTTCGACACGTGGCGAGCCAATGAATGGGATTTTGAACGTGCGCGATATCACGCGCGAACGCCAGCAAGAAGAGCAACGCTCGACATTCATCTCCGTGATCTCTCACGAACTACAGACGCCGATAGCCATTATCAAAGGGTATGCCTCAACACTGGCACGAACCGACACAACCTTTGAGCTGACAACGTTGCGTACACGTTTACATGCCATCGAGGATGAGGCGGACCGCTTGAATAAACTCGTCGCAAATCTGCTGTATGCCTCGCGTATTCAAGCCGGGGGTATTCTAATGGACATTGCTCCACTGGACCTGCCACCGCTTATCGCTAGCATGACGCGCCGCTTGCAGGCTAAAAGTCCAGAGGTCGAGGTGACGCTCAACATTCCCGAACACCTGCCACCCGTGATGGCCGATAGAGACCGTATCGAAGAGGTCCTACAGAACTTGCTCGATAACGCTGTCAAATATTCGCCGCGCCATCGTGCTCTCACTGTAACATGTCGTGCGACCAGCGATGAGGCTACTGTAAGTATTAGCGATGCTGGTATGGGCATCTCATTACGAGATCAGGAACATATCTTTGACCGTTTTCAGCGAGCAGACGACTCAAACTCGAAGGCTCTCCCCGGTGCCGGTCTTGGCCTCTATATCTGTCGTGCCATTGTCGAGGCCCACGGCGGCCATATCTGGGTCGAAAGTACACTGCGGCAAGGATCAACATTTTCGTTTAGTTTACCGCGTGAAGAAAAGGCGCGTTTACCGATGGTGGTGTTTTAATGGAAAAGGATGTAGTAAACCAGCGTGATATGACGATTCTCATCGTGGATGATGAAGCCCGCATTCGCGACTTCGTGCGTATGAATTTGGAATTAGAGCACTATAATGTACTTGAAGCAAGCAATGGTTTAGAGGCACTGGACGTGTTGCGTGAACACCTGCCCGACCTTGTGGTGCTCGATGTGATGATGCCTGAAATGGACGGCTTTGAGACGCTCAAAGCCATTCGTGAGGTCTCGAATGCGACGATCCGCGTCGCTGCCTCGAATGCCTGATCGGCTGTTTCAGCGATCCCG
>CAXTUE010000518.1:0-3638 GCA_964247355.1 uncultured Ktedonobacteraceae bacterium
ATTCATGCCTTTCGCACGGAGGTGCTCAGCGGCTTTCTCGACTGCATCTGCGTGAAGGTCAGCAAGCACGACTGACGCACCGGCCTGGGCCAGACGTTCGGCTACCGCATAGCCAATCCCTTGCGCAGCACCTGTGACCAATGCCACTTGTTCAGTAAGCATAAGAAACATTGTGCCATTCCTTTCTTCTCATAATGAGAAGGAGCGAGAGTATTTTTACCCTGCCTCAGCCCGAACAGGGTTTTCTAAAACGCCTAGCCCTTCAATTTCTATTCGTACCGTGTCCCCGGCATGCAGAAATCGTGGTGGATTGCGGGTAAAGCCCACTCCAGCAGGAGTACCAGTAGCGATAACATCTCCAGGTTCCAGTGTCATTACCGAACTAAGGTAGGCAATCAGGGAGGGCAGAGCGAAAATCAGATGACGAGTATTCGACTCTTGCATGATTTCGCCATTGATGCTCAAACGGATCGCCAGGACGTGTGGATCAGCGATCTCGTCGGATGTCACAAGAGCTGGCCCAAGTGGACCAAAGGTGTCACATGTTTTTCCTATCGTCCACTGACTGGTGCGCATCTGATAATCGCGTGCGCTTACGTCATTAAAAATGGTATATCCTGCGATATACTGCATCGCTTCGGTTTCAGGGATATATTTACCCTGTCGCCCAATAACACACGCCAGTTCCGCTTCATAGTCTACTTCTTGGGTTATTCGTGGAAGCACGATGGCTTCAGAATGACCAATAAGCGTATTCGCATATTTGGCAAAGACAACTGGCACTTCTGGTAACGGGAGATGTGCTTCCTCCGCATGGTCACGATAGTTCAGCCCAATGCAGATGATTTTGCCGGGATGAGGAATGAGCGTTCCGAGAGCAACAGTATCTGTGGGATGTACTGCATCATCAGGGATGTTCTCAAGTATTTTTCTTGCCCGGTTTAACGCCGCTTCGCCTTCACGCAGAAATTCAAGAAGCGATACAGGAATGCGTGCGTCTGCTTGATGAAGATCAATAATGATCTCCCTATGGTTGTGGTGAGAGAGGACCCCAAGACGGTTTTCCCCTTCTTGAGAACGAAAGGTCACGAGATGCATAGTGTCTTTTTTCTCCCTTATGTGAAACTAATGGCAACATCACCCAGACCATCAAAAGTTGCATGGATGGTATCGCCTTGCACGATGGATACAGCCGCACACATCGCCCCAGGAAGCACGAGTTGACCCGCTTCAAGACCAATTCCGAATTCGGAGAGCTTATTGGCGAGCCACGCAACTGCTGCCGCTGGATGCCCAAGCACAGCCGCACCCGTTCCCGAACCGACTTCCTCGCGGTTGCGAGTCATCGTCACATTAACCTTTGCCATATCGAACGCATCAACGGGAAATATCTGTTCACTCAGGATCACCCGTGCGGATGATGCGTTATCGGCAATGGTATCAGCCAGCTTGATACGCCAATTCGCAATGCGACTATCAACTACTTCAAGTGCTGCTGAAACTCCGCGTGTGGCTTTTATAACCTGTTCAATTGTCACTCCTGGTCCACGCACGTCAGCAGCCAGCCAGAATGCAATTTCGGGTTCGATGCGCGGCTGAATGAGGTGTTCAAATGCAATCGTTCCACCCGATGGAACAACCATTGTCTCAAGTAAAAAGCCGTAGTCAGGCTGGTCAACGCCGAGTTGTTGTTGCATCGCCTGACTGGTTAAGCCAATCTTGCGTCCGACAAGGCGTTCACCAGTTGCAATCCTTTGCTCCAGGCCTGCGTGTTGAATAGCATATGCTTCTGCCGTCGAGAGTTCCGGCTCTTCTGTGCTCAGTGGCGTGATTGGAATGCGACGACGCTCAGCCGTATGCAGAAGCGTTGCATAATGGTGAATGCTTTTGTTCATGCTTGTTCTTCCGTCAGAAAATCTTGGACCAGGCGGTGAAACCTGACCGTCTGTTCAAGTTGTGTCCAGTGACCACAGTGTCCAAAGACATGTAACTGTGCATTCTTAAGCAGATGCAGTAGTGTTTCACTGGCGCGTAAGGGAATCACTTGATCCTCACGTCCGTGAATGATCAGCGTCGGAGCCTGAATTGCAGAAATGCGGTCCTCATAGGCAGCAAGAGCATCAACCCCCGCTTGCCGTGGAGCCGGGAACATGCTGGAGAATGCCTCCTGCATCCCAGGGCGTATACTCGCAGTGTAGCGTAGTTGGGCTAATTCATCGGTCACAAAACGGCGGTGGTCATAGGTAAAGATGCCAAGCAAGCGCTTCATTTCTGCAACTCCGGGTTCGTATCCCCACACATCGTCGAGTCCCTCGGTAATCGGAAAACGCACGCCAGTTGATCCCATAAGCACGAGACGGTCAACCATTTCAGGATGCTTCACCGCCATTGCAAGTGCGACCGCCCCACCCATCGAATTGCCAACGAGGTGGGCTCGCTGAATGCCGACGGCATGAAGAAAGTCAAGCAGATGTGTGGTCCAGCCATCGAGACTGTATGTATACTGTTGAGGAAGTTCTGTGTATCCAAAGCCGATCTGGTCATAGGCAAAGACGTGCAGGTGCTCCGCGAGAGCGGGAACCGCGAAACGCCAGTTTGCCCAGGCAGATGCTCCTGGCCCAGATCCATGAATAAGGACAACTGGGCTTCCGTTGCCTGCTTCGTGATAATTCGTGCGTACACCACTGGCACGAATAAATTTCCCAATCTCAGGTGTTGCTGATGTGTGTGTCATACCACGTCCTGTTCTTCTGTCGTTTTCCTCTCGTCGAAACGTGCGAGTGCATTCATGCTCAAATGTGTCTTGTGTGACAGAAATATCACTTCTGGTTTTTCTGTCGCACAAGAAGGGGAGCAATTTTTTGGGATGGCGGCTCAGGTTCCGTAGTTGAAGAACTCTTGTGGTAGCGGGGACCCCCACCAGATAATCGACTTCTCTATTTCATCCTTCGTCCACGTAACTGGCTCCCAGTCAGGGGCCAAGATCTGATAGCCACCAGAGAACAGTTCGATACGGTTGCCACCTGGCTCAAGCATATAGATGAAAAACGCTTGTGTGACGCCGTGTTTGCCCGGTCCAGCCTCAATGGTGCATCCTGCATCGGTGAGAATGTCAGCCGCCCGAAGCACATCTTCCCGATTGTCGAGATAATAGGCAAGGTGATGGAGACGACCGTTTTGTCCAGTGCCATCCTGCATCACGGCGATGTCGTGCACTTGAGATGTGACGGAAAGCCAGCTAGCCCCTTCCACCTGGTCGTCAAAATACAAGTTTTCCCGTAAGTGAAAGCCGAGAACCTCCTGAAGCCATGTTCGTGTTTTGGTGACATCGTTGCTCAACATATTGATGTGGTCTAGACGACGCACGCCTAGGCCACGATAGGATGGTTTCTGTGGCGCGTTTTTAAGGCGCGAGCGTTTGTCACCGGGTTGGAACTTGTCAACATCATAATACAGTTCCATCAGTTGGCCGCCTGGGTACGTGAAACGAATGGCGTCTCCCTGGCCTTTCTCTGTGCCAGCCTCGACGTGTGTGACTGTTTCACCGCGAGCCTCAATCTCTTTGGCAAATGACTCGACATCCTCTGGTGCTCCAACGCGCCAGCCGACATGTTCAAGACCAGGACGATCAGCCTCGG
>CAXTUE010000519.1:0-3635 GCA_964247355.1 uncultured Ktedonobacteraceae bacterium
CTATTGGAGATACTTTCACCAAACAAGCTATTCCGATGATATGGGATTTTGCTGAAGCTAATCCAATGAGTGACTCTACAGGAAATTTTAATGGTGCTGTTGATTGGGTAGCTGGCGTTGTAGGTATCTCTTCTTGTGATGCTCCTGGTGAGGTACAACAGCGTGATGCAATGACTTCGATCAATGGAACTTCGCGTCCGCTTATTTCTACTGACCCGCCGTATTATGACAATATTGGCTATGCCGACCTCTCCGATTTCTTTTATGTATGGCTACGGCATTCGCTGTATACGACCTATCCACATTTATTTAAGACAATGCTGGTCCCGAAGGCGCAAGAGTTGGTGGCAACTCCCTATCGTTTTGAGGGCAGTAAGAGTAAGGCGCAAAAGTTTTTTGAAACAGGGCTTGGGCAGGCATTTGAGCGTATGTGTGAGGTACAGCATCCCGACTATCCATTGACGGTGTACTATGCGTTTAAGCAAGCGGAGTCTGAGAGCGAAGACGACGGGCAAGAGAGCAATGGTAAGACGCCGATGATTACCGCTTCAACTGGTTGGGAGACGATGTTGGAAGGGCTAATAAAAGCAGGATTTACGATTACAGGAACGTGGCCTGTGCGTACTGAGATGGCGAATCGTAGCGTAGGGTTGGGTACGAATGCGTTAGCATCTTCGATTGTGCTTGTGTGTCGTCCGCGTCCGGTGAATGCGCGGGTGGCGTCACGGCGTGAGTTTTTGAATGCGTTAAAGGTGGAGTTGCCGAAGGCGTTGAAGCAGTTGCAACATGGAAGTATCGCGCCGGTGGACCTAGCTCAGGCGAGTATTGGGCCGGGGATGGCTATCTATTCGCGCTATAGCCGGGTGGAGGAGTCGAACGGGACGGTGCTGGGTGTGCGGGCGGCGTTGCAATTGATCAATCGTGCGCTCGACGAGGTGCTGGCGGAGCAGGAGGGCGAGTATGATGCGGCGACACGCTGGGCTGTAGCATGGTTCGAGCAGTTCGCGATGGGCGAGAGTCCGTATGGCGTGGCCGAAACGCTATCGAAGGCCAAGAATGTGAGTATCGAGGGCTTGAAGGATGCGGGCATTTTGGAGTCGAAGGCGGGCAAGGTGCGTTTATTGAGGCGCGACGAGTTCGCGAAGGGCTGGAATCCTCGCACGCATGTGGGACGTGTGACAGTATGGGAGGTAATGCAACGCATGATCTACGGGTTGCAAGAGGGCAAGGGCGAGATAGAGGCGGGCGACATTTTGCGTGGTGTCGGCGAGGTTGGCGAGATTGCGCGCGATCTGGCCTACCGGCTATACGTAGTATGTGAGCGTAAGGGCTGGAATCTGGAAGCGCAGTCCTATAACAGCTTAGTCATGTCGTGGTCGGAGATTAACAGGTTGGCCCAGAGGCAGGCAAGTGATCGGGAATTGTGGGAGACGACGTTTTTGGGGTAGTTGTAAGGAATAGTTCATAGTAAGTGAAAGGATGCACGACATATGTCTCTTTCATCACATCTCGCAGACTCGACTAGCCCAATTAAACAATTTATGCGGGAACACTTTCCTCATACAGCGAGTCTCACAAAAGACGCAAACAGTCAACTTGGAAAGGCTCATACGCTGCGTCCTGATGTACAGCCATATCCTTATCAGAATATCGGGACTGCTATCGACTACCGTATCCGCTACACCTTCGCGCTCACACCATATCGCAAGTTAGTCGCTTGGCACGGTGCAGCTAAGTTAGCATTTAAGCAATTGGAGAGCGAGCATGATGTAGCTGTCAGCTTTGAAGATTGGACAAACACCCGTGTCCCTCTTGATTTTGATCCCTGGCTAGGAATTGCGGAGGGGCCTTATTCGATCAAACTGCTAGAAGCATTTTTTGGTTCTCTCGAAAGTTTTTTGAATACAGTACAACCCGTAAAACGGCGGTTGGACGTTGAGAGTGAGCGAATGCTCGCACGTTACTGTTATGTACTGACCCTCTTTGAACAGGTATTTCGAGCGGGACGGAAAGCCGTTTTTCAAGGTAGTCCACTTATGCTCCCTGCTCCCAAACAGAGCGTAGAAGCGTTACTTGCCATTCCATCAGAGGTATGTATAGAGGACATTTGCCAACTGTCCACATTATTCTTTGATCGCTTTCAACATCTGCTTTCGCAGCCTTCTGTTCTCAACCCCACTTTTGCAGGAAGTCTTGATGTCGGAGGCGCGGATGCTGATCTGGTCATTAATGGCTGCTTAATTGATATCAAAACAAGTGTCTCGCCAAAGCTAACGGCGGATTACCTATATCAGCTCGCAGGCTATCTCTTGTTAGACTACAATGATAGCCTCAACATGATTGCTGCTGGTATTTATATGGCACGGCAGGGCATGTTGTTTACATGGTCTGTTCCAGATTTTCTACTGCGACTCACCGGAGATAGCACTGCAAATGTAGCATCGCTTCGAGAAGAGTTTCGCATCGTCTGTCAAAGAGCAGAAAAAGGTACTCGTTAGTTGAAGAGAAATAGAAGGGATACAAGTACTCATGGCACAGAGCAACCGCGAGCGTGTTGGGAGATCGTTAGAGATATTGAATGCGGGGCTGAAGCCGTTTGTGGAGCGCGAATTGCAGGCGGTGTATGGCGAACGTTGGATGCAGGAGGTGGCACCGAGTCTGCGCGAACATTCGGTGGCGGCGGGACGCAATGGGGAATTGGCGGTTGATACGCAGGTGTTGCTGGTGGTGATGTGGGACCAGTGGTATCTAGTGTTCAAGAATGTGCTGGGGCATGGAGAGCGGTCGCTGGTGAGCGAGTTGCGCGAGACACGCAATAAGTGGGCGCACCAGGAGGCGTTTAGCACGGATGATGCCTATCGTGCACTTGATAGTGTGCAGAGGTTGCTCTCGGCGGTGTCGGCGGTGACACAGGCGAGCGAGATCGAGCGGCAGAAGCAAGAGTTGCTGCGGATACGTTTTGATGAGCAAGTGCGCACCGAGACACGCAGAGTGTCGATAACGCCGATTGAGGGACGACCAGCGTCGGGTCTGCGTCCGTGGCGCGAGATTATGACGCCGCAGCCGGACGTGGCGTCGGGCAAGTATGGGCCTGCGGAATTCGCGGCTGATCTAGCGCAGGTGCATCGTGGAGAGGGTGCCGATGAGTACAGCAACCCACGAAATTTTTTCCAGCGCACGTTTCTGACCTATGGCTTACGCTTATTGTTGAGCAATGCTTTGCGACGGTTGGGCGGCACGGACGGCGACCCCGTGGTGGAATTGCAGACAAACTTTGGAGGTGGCAAGACCCACTCGTTGCTTTCGCTGTATCATCTCTTTTCGGGTGTTGCGTCATCGGACCTGACGGGCATCGAGCCTGTGCTAACAATGGCCGATACGACGCAGTTGCCACAAGCGCAACGAGCCGTACTGGTCGGATATGCACTTTCTCCTGGACAGCCGCGCACAAAGCCGGATGGATGTGTCATTCGTACGCTATGGGGCGAACTGGCGTGGCAGTTGCTGGGCAAAGATGGCTTCGCGATGGTGGCGGAGGCAGATCGACAGGGCGTAAGTCCGGGGTCAGAGCTGTTACGCGACCTGTTCGCAGCCGCATCACCATTACCAGCGATATACTGCGTGGCGAACCAGAT
>CAXTUE010000520.1:0-2565 GCA_964247355.1 uncultured Ktedonobacteraceae bacterium
GTATTGAGTTAGCACAAAATGTTAATGATCCTATATATATGATTCTATTCCATGCTAACTTATCTATCATACTACAAGAAAGAGGAAGTTACACGGAAGCTCGTAGGAATTTATATTGTGCGCTACGTACTGCTAGAAAAATACAAATTGCTCCATGTATTGGTATTACCTTCGTTGCACTAGGTTATGTATATCTTATGCAAGGTATAACAAGCGTAAACGACAAAGATAGAAACAAGCTGATTAAACGTGCTAAGAGTACTTTACAACGAGGGCTTATGCTTGAAGATATTGAAGCAGAGACAAAAACCGAAGGAAAACTACTACTCGCACAGGTCGCATTTCTATTAGAAGACTTAGAGTTTGCATTAAACGAGGCACAACAGACCTTAGAAGATGCAAAGCAGTACGAGCTAACGTGGCTAGTGGCACGAACTCAAAGAGTGTTAGGTAGCATCATAGCCGCGCAACATGAGAATGAACAATCTCGACAATATTTCGAGCAAGCGTTGCGTACCTTTCAGAAGCGTGGCATGGTGCTAGAAGAGGCGCGAACCCTGCGCGAACAGAGTGTTGCCTTGCTCTCACATAGCGACCTCGATGCGGAAGGGCGCGACAAAGCCATACAAAACCTGCGTGTCGCCAACGAGACGTTTATGGCACGACAGGCCGTGCTCGATGCCCAGATCACGCAGCGTATTCTTCAAGCGCACGAACAGCGTGTCGAGGCATAGCCGGGGCACAGGAAGACTACTATCTCCTCGTATACTCTTTCTGAGTTGTGTACAAGACGGCTGTTACAGTGTGCGATTTGACATCCTCCCCATAGCTAGAAGCTAAGGGATTCCTAGAGTCACCTCCAGGGTGTACTCATTCAATGAAAAGAAGAGGAGAACCGAAATGATAGACGTTAACGAGATACTGGCTGAATTCTTTCAAAAACGGCCTGAACGCGACAGTGACGGAGTGTTTCACTATCTCCTGCAAGAGAGAAACGCAACACTGGTGGTCGATACGACTCCCTACGCACAATGGACACTTGAGCTACTGAAAGACACCCTGGTTGTCGATTGTGAGCGCAACAAAATAGGCATGGTCTGGATCAGCAATGGCATCTATCGTGCATCCATCACACCCTTTCCCGTGGAGACGATTTTCCATCGCCACTACGCAGAAGATGATACGAGTCTCGTATTTGTTGGAGCAGACACCGTTGCCCGGATCGATCTCCCCCGATCAGCAGAACCAGGGCACCCGCTGCCGCGCATCATTCCCCGAATGCGGCTCGGGGAATGCCCCTCCCATACAATGTGGCTCCCCAAGCGCATTCGCGTATGGGAGGGGCATTCCCCTTGCGGGTGCCCTGGCTGTGACAAATCACCTTTGACAAACACGTAGGGACCGCATTCATCACGTCCTTCTCAGCACCTCGAAACTCGTAGGGACCGATTTATCACGTCCTCCTCGGCACATCGAAACGCGTAGGGACCGATTTATCACGTCCTTCTCGCAACCAGAATGCCAGGACGGACGCGATGAATGCGGTCCCTACGCGTTTCTTGCATCCCTTAAAAACCCTCCTGTTGAAAGCAAGGGGAACGCCCTGGTCCCATCCTTACATCAACGGCATATGGGAATGATTGGCGCGCCAACGGAAAAGGTGGTGAGGCAACGCAGACAATAATATTGGCGACGGCCTTCGTCGTCTAAGTAGGGCGTACTATCTGTGTCGATGTCGACGTGTAGGCGCGCCGATTGATGACACTGGGGACAGCGATAATACTTGATGGCCTGTACATCCTGTGAAGCGGAAATGTGCTCGTTGTGCATGTAATTTACCCCCGTAAATTCCCCGAACTCTGTACGTTGGCTGAAAATAATGTGCTCCCGCACAAAACAATACCATAGATTGCGACATATTTCAACCAAAATTCCAGTACATTTCGTACATTTGTTGACATCCAAAAAATAGGACATGTCCCTCTCCATTTTGCGCAATACTCTTCCAAACAAGCGACATGACTATACGCAAACTAGCTCCGTGGAACACACAAATCCTGAGAATAATCCGCATCATTTGCCCGTAAAAACAGGTATTCTTTAGTCAACGAAGTAAGACTTACTTCATTGACGACCAGATACGACGCATCTCGAAAGGACGGGTACGCCGCATGAACCTCTCACTCAGCAGACAGCAAATGGTACTTCTCGTAGCACTGGCAATTTTAACTCTTCTAATTATGACCTTCACTCTGTTGTCCGCTGTCGCACACGTTGATGTACTACACATAATTTTATCTTGGGGTGCTCTACCTGACTTTTGGGTTCGTTGGCCCTAATCTCCACTTACATCATCTCGCCCTCTCAAAAGCAGCACATGGAGCGCGACAGATTTGGTGAGACAACTATAGTATACTTGAAAGGACTACGCACATGTCGCATTATGACTGATAAATTTGTAAAAACAAAACAACAGCTCATCCAATTAGGGTGAGCGTTTTGTTGTGTAGTTGTCGCGCTTCAATGCTCTATTTCACGCACTATACTCTTCTCAAGACTCTTCAC
>CAXTUE010000520.1:2603-3634 GCA_964247355.1 uncultured Ktedonobacteraceae bacterium
ACGTCCCATACTGCGGCGGCATCTGTATCTCCACCCCGTTCAACAACTCTATCACCGTCAGGATCTGAATCGTCGGATACTTCTTGTTCCATCCTGCCGAGACATAGTGACCAGCACTTAACGCTTCTTTCCTCATAGGTTGCGTCGGAGCCTCTAATGTGATAAAAACCCCAATCGCGGCCTTCTCACGCTGCACGGTCCCTACAAGGTCTCGAGTATCCCCTGCATTGACATGACCAGACTTCACCTGAACCAGCACCCGCTTTGGCTTATCGCGTGGGTCGTCAATAAACGTGATAACGCCGTCAATCCCCTTATCGCTCCCCTTCTTCCCAACCTTGCTCCCCTCTTGCCCTCCAAGTGGTTTCGCCTTCACAAGCGACAAGGCCCACCACTGAAACTGATAGCGATCATCCTGAGCAAGCTGCTTCGCCGAACCATAATCAAGTGGTTCACCTACCACTTTGAATGTGATACCAGGAAACATCTCTTGTAAACGATACTTTTGTAAAGCAATGCTTAGATGTGTAATATCTATTCCCACCCATTTGCGGTTGAGCTTTTGCGCTGCTGCTATTGCAGTGCCACAACCACAAAAAGGATCAAGCACAATATCATCTGGATTGCTACTTGCCTGAACAATTCGTTCAAGTAAAGCAAGCGGTTTTTGTGTTGGATAGCCAAGTAGTTCTTTTGACTGTGATTGAACTGGTAGTATATCAGTCCAGATATCTCCTACAGGAGTACCTTCTTGTTCATCAAGATATCGCTTATAAGCTACTACTTTACCATTCTTAGGCATGATGACAAGTCCTGCCTCCCATGCTTTTGTCATGCGTTCTTTTGTCCATCGCCATACACGAACAGTACCACTTCCAGGAGGAAATTCGTATGTGAGATTTGGACGATCTTTGTTGGGGTTTGCAAGATTATCTAGTCTGTATCTTCTACCTGTCTCTGGCTCAACATAGTGATAAAAGTCCTCAATATATTGGGGGTTATGTGCTGTGTATTGAGGGTTCCATACTGCC
>CAXTUE010000521.1:0-3598 GCA_964247355.1 uncultured Ktedonobacteraceae bacterium
ATACAAACCCCTATGACTCGCAGGACTATGAAATACAAGCTCTACCCTATATACCATATACCACGTCAGAAACAAATGCGTCCTCATCTTATAACGTACTAGCAAACGATATATCCAATAAGGTCTATGAGTCAGCACCTTTAGCGTACGAAAATACTTCATCATACGCCCAATATACTCAAAATTCTGCCCTTCCATTGCCCCCTGATACCTCGTCGACCCCTCCACCTAACAAGAAAAAGCGACGACTCTGGTTGCCTCTGCTCATTGCCGCGCTTGCTCTAGTCATTGTAGCGGCTTCATCGTTCGTACTACTTTCCTATCTGAATCGTTCAACACCAGCGAAAACACTTGATACGTTTTGCTCTGCTTTACAACAAGGCAAATATCAAACAGCATACGACCAGTTTACTCCATCAATGCAAACAAATTTCACGGAAAGCCAGTTCGCGACGCTACTCTCAAGTGATAGCGTTGCGGTATGCTCACATGGGGCAGTGAACGAGAATGGCACAAGTACAACAACTACCCTGCATTTGTATCATAGTAAATCAAAAGGCACGAACAATGATCGAGTTGTTGTCACCAAAGACAGCCACAATCAGTGGAAAATCAATGATATTCAGAAAGTGTCGTAGAAAAACAATCTCCTCGGATAATAGACAACTCTATGCACTCATGATACACTCCTAAAAGCTTGTGTTAGTTGGAGGAAAATTAATGGATGCATCACTAAATGGCCCTTTTGGACGTATCGACCTTGCGTCTGATACGCTAACAATTGGACGTATACCCAGCAACAAACTGGTACTCAACGACTTGAAAGCCTCATCGCGCCACGCGGAGATTCGTCCCGATGGCAATGGATATATAATTACTGATGTAGGTAGCACCAATGGTACATTTGTAAACGAGCAGCAGCTTCGCCCCAATGAGCCACGTCAACTCAATTCAGGCGACACAATACGTATTGGAGATACACACTTCAATTACGAGTCAAGCGGTGTTGCACAGGTAGACCCGACGGTATTCGCTGAGAAAGGGGCTGGTCCGGCATATGATCCAACCGTCGCGGTACCCCCTCCAGCATCCGCAAACACGGCCTATGGTGCAGGCCAGCAAAATAATCAGCCCTTCGCACAAAATCCGCCGCCTGCCTATGGACAACAACCCTCATATCCACCGCCACCTGCCTACGGACAGCCTGCCGGAGCATATCCATCCCAACCCGCAGCCCCATATGGCTCTCCACCTGTCGTAGCACCAAAGAGAAGCAATCGAACGTTATTCATCATACTTGGTTCGGTCGTCGGCGGCATTATTCTACTGTGCATTCTTGCTAGCGTTATAGTCTACGCCACACGCTCAACACCCCAAAAGACACTTTCTACCTACTGCGACTCACTTAAGAATGGTGATTATCCAACCGCATACAATCAGTACTCACAAGGTATTCAACGTCAGGTAAGTGAGGCACAGTTCGCATCTGCCTTCGCGACCGTAAAGATTACAGGGTGCTCCGTCAGCAACACAAACGACGATGGTACAGTAGGCACAGGCACAATGTCCTATACCACAAACACAAGCTTTAGCGGTATAGATGATTACCGCTTTATCCAAGAGAACGGCGTCTGGAAAATCAGTAGCGAAACGCCAAGAAAATAAAGAGACTAGTGATGCATTGGAACCGACTATTGCAGAGGCAATTATTGGTTGCCATGCATAACTAGTCTCTTTATTAGAGCATCGGTATTTGCATACCCGTTTCCCGTGCGTGGGCAATGGCTTCATCGTAGCCAGCGTCAACATGACGCATGACGCCTGTGCCAGGATCATTTGTGAGCACACGCTTGAGTCGTTCGGCAGCATCGAGTGTGCCATCAGCGACAATAACTTGACCGGCATGCATCGAATAGCCGATGCCAACACCACCGCCATGATGTAACGAAACCCACGTCGCACCGGAAGCTGTATTGAGGAGCGCGTTGAGCAGAGGCCAATCGGCGATGGCATCGCTGCCATCCTTCATTGCCTCGGTTTCGCGATAAGGCGATGCTACCGAACCACTGTCGAGGTGATCTCGCCCAATGACAATCGGTGCTTTCACAGTACCCTTTGCGACCAGTTCATTAAACGCTAGTCCAGCTTTATCGCGTTGCCCATAACCCAGCCAGCAAATACGTGCTGGCAAGCCCTGAAAATGTATCTTCTGACGCGCGAGCGTAATCCAACGCCGAAGCGCGACATCCTCTGGAAATAGATCAAGTATAGCCTCATCAGTACGATAAATATCCTCTGGATCGCCGGAAAGCGCGACCCAGCGAAATGGGCCTTTGCCACGACAGAAAAGGGGTCGAATGTACGCCGGTACAAAACCAGGAAAATCCAGCGCGTGTGTCTCGCCAGCCGCCAATGCCTGACCGCGCAAATTATTGCCGTAGTCAAAGACAATGGCTCCTCTCTCCTGCATCGCAAGCATCGCACGTACATGTGTAACCATAGAAGCGGTCGAACGCCGTACATATTCTTGTGGGTCTTTCCTGCGTAACTCATCAGCCTCAGGTAGCGACAGACCAGCAGGAGTATAACCATTCAAAGCATCATGCGCGGAAGTTTGGTCCGTCACCATATCAGGAATGATGCTACGCCGAACAAGCTCAGGATATATCTCTGCCGCGTTTCCAATCAGTCCAATCGACAGAGGCTGACCTTGTTCACACGCCTCACGCACCTGATGGAGTGCCTCATCAAGTGTACTTGCCATTTCATCACAATAGCCCGTGTCCAGACGACGCTGAATACGCTGTGGATCAGCCTCAACTGCCAGACACACTCCCTCATTCATCGTGACAGCGAGGGGTTGTGCTCCACCCATGCCACCAAGCCCAGCAGTCAACACGAACTTACCCTTCAGCGTTCCACCATAGTGGATACGCGCCGCCTCCGCAAAGGTCTCGTAAGTACCCTGCACAATACCCTGTGAGCCGATGTAAATCCAGGAACCAGCCGTCATCTGCCCATACATGGTAAGACCGAGTGCCTCAAGCCGACGAAACTCGTCCCATGTCCCCCAGTGCGGCACAAGATTAGAGTTCGCGATCAAGACGCGTGGCGCATTGGCATGTGTGCGAAAAATACCCACCGGCTTGCCCGACTGTACCAGCAACGTCTCATCATTCTCCAGGCTCTGTAGCGAACGCACAATAGCATCGAACGCAGCCCAGGAGCGAGCAGCACGTCCAGAACCGCCATAGACAACCAGATCGTCAGGCCGCTCGGCAACATCTGGATCCAAATTGTTCATAAGCATGCGTAACGCCGCCTCCTGTTGCCAGCCCTTACAGGAGAGCGTCGTCCCCCGTTGAGCACGGACAGGACGTGGACCCGAATGTGCTACATTTTTCTCTTGTGACATAGAACAATGTTCCTTTCACTATGCCTAAAACGTATCTATACAATATAAAAGAATGTCCTTGACGATGCAATAGGTAGGGACCGCTTCAGCGCGTCCTGCTCTCCGACCGAGAGGCCAATAGGACACGCTAATGCGTTTTCATGAAATACTGTGGATATGCAGGAGGTAGGGACGGCATTAATT
>CAXTUE010000522.1:0-1816 GCA_964247355.1 uncultured Ktedonobacteraceae bacterium
CAAGAAGGGATTATTCATTCGTCTCGCTCTCATCAGCAAGTGGAATAGAGTATAGGAGTTGTACACATGAACGAATACATGGAAGTCAACCGTGAGCGGTGGAATGAACTTGTAGCACATCACTCTGCCTCAAGTTCGTATGACTTAGAGGGCTTCAAAAAGGGCGATATTCGCATTCGGATACTTGAGCGCGGAGAGGTTGGAGACGTGAACGGCAAATCTCTGTTGCACCTGCAATGCCACTTCGGACTTGATACGCTCTCGTGGGCGCGTTTGGGAGCGAAGGTAACAGGTATCGATTATTCCGATCAGGCTATCACGCTTGCTCGTTCTCTCAGTCAAGAACTGCACATTCCTGCAACGTTTGTGCTCTCAAGTGTGTACGATTTGCCACAAGCACTGGATGCCGCCGGACAGTTTGATATTGTCTACACGTCTCATGGTGTTCTTGGTTGGTTGCCCGATCTGAAACCGTGGGCTGAGGTGATCGCACATTACCTCAAACCAGGAGGCTTTTTCTATATCGCCGAGGCACACCCGTTTATGTGGACCTTCGATAACGATTTGCCGAATTTCGAGCTTAAGTATCCCTATTTCTTGCGCGAACCTATTCGTACTGACGCTGATGGGAGCTATGCAACTGCAGCAAAAGTGCAGCATCGTACTGAATACGGCTGGAACCATACCTTTAGCGAGATACTAGGCTCGCTGCTAGAGGTTGGTCTCAAGGTTGATTTCTTGCACGAGTACCCCTTTAGCGCGTGGAAATGCTTTCCAAACATGGCTATGCAGGAAGATGAGGACCGTTGGTACAGGTTTACAGACCCCACTTTGTCCTCCATGTTGCCCCTTACCTTCACGCTGAAAGCGACAAAAATATAGGATGCTGCAAAGTTGTGAGATATAATACGGATGTTGCCTTTGCAGCATAAAATTTGAATTTCCTATTTCCTATAAGGAGCGTTTAAAACATGGCTGTAGTACGTACCTCGAAGGTTGATTTACACATCAATGGGGACGGAGCATATGCATTTGTAGCCCAGCCCGACGACGATGCGACTCACCCCGGTCTCGTTCTTATTCAAGAATGGTATGGCATTGAGCCGCACATTCTCGATCTTGCGAATAAGTTAGCGGAACAAGGCTTTGTCGTTGCGGTTCCAGACCTCTATCATGGCAAGGTTGCCACTGAACCAAATGACGCCATGCGTATGATAATGATGATTAGAAGCAATGTCGACAAGGCAGCCACTGAAATTATCGGTGCGCTTGATACAGTTAAAGCTATGCCAAACGTCGAACCGAAGAAACTTGGTTTGATTGGCTTCTGTGTCGGTGGCTTCATGACCTATACCGTCGCATCACGTTACGCCGACCTCGGAGCTGTTGTCCCCTTCTATGGTGCGGGCTATGACCCCACACCAGAAGATGTGGCAAAAGTCAACGCGCCCGTACTGGCAATCTACGGTAGCAAAGATGATAGCGTTCCCGCCGAGCAGATTCAGAAAATTGAGCAACTCTATAAGGCCGCAGGCAAAGACTTCACTGTGAGAGTCTTTGACGCAGGACATGCCTTTATCAATCCTGTACACGGCAATGGTGACGAGAAGGCCGCATCGGAAGCGTGGCCGCTTGCCGTCAACTTCTTAAAAGAGCATCTTCACTAAACTCTTTCCTCCTAGATAAGCGTGGACACAGAAAAATGGATACAAATGGGAATACGAATAGTCAGGACGTACTGCTAGCTACTAAGGTATACGTTCCTCCTACACGGCCTGATTTCGTTCCACGTCCACGCTTATATGCTCTCTTAGAT
>CAXTUE010000522.1:1826-3589 GCA_964247355.1 uncultured Ktedonobacteraceae bacterium
TGGCGTCTCTTTTGCCTACTAGTAGGTTATAAATGGGTCCCTACAAATCTACTACGTCAACCTCGTATAGGTCCTCCGCATCCTCTTCCCAGAGCGGTACTCTCTTCCCCCCATTTGCACGAGGTGGCAGGACAGGTAACGAGAGTACAAGGTCAAAATCGTCATCGGCGGCGATACGGTTGAAGCGTTCAAAGCCACAGCCGAGACAGCGATGCACCAGGACATGTTCTCCATTACGCCGTTGAAAGCTACCAATGGGTTGCATACGAGAGCGACAAATGCTCTGCCTATCGCCTGTGCGTCGATCATCGACGTGCAGGGAATACAGGCAAAAGGGACAATGGTTACGATGGTGTCCGCCGGAAGGCAAGGCACCAATAAAGCGGCGACACTGTTTGCACTTAAACGCCTCATCTTCGGAGGCACGATTACGACATTGCTTACGTCCGTAGTTTTTCGAGCGTGTATAGTCTTGCTCGTCTTCTTGAAGGAAATGTTTTTTGCAGATTTTGCCCAAGGATGGACCTCTTCTTTATCTTCAACTGGAGAATTTTCGTCGATAGCGTTGAAGGGAGGTCGGCAACGGTCACAGAACGTGTACCGAATGGCCGACCAAAAAGGACAAGCTCCAACAGGGTTCTAGCGTAGTATGATGTATGCTTACTCACAAAAGGCTTCTTTCTATACATGCGCAAACAGAGTCGTGTTTGCTTGCTTACAGACACAATGAGACTAGGAGAGAATTGTTGACGGAGGATGCGGAGGACTGCTGAGAAGAAAGGAAAAAGGCGTAACAGGACACAGCTATAGCTAGCTTGTCCTGATAACTACTCATGTAGCAAAGTCGGCGGTTTCGAGTAGTAAATTAGCAGCCCGTCGCACGGGTGAGTATAGGTTGCATCAAAAAGCCTTTCGTATCGTGGTAATCTATAGGAGAGTATAATCAGCTTTATGTAAGAAGTCAATGCAGAAGGCTTTTTACTCTTTAGGGTGTGTCATATCTTTCCATATCACCTCTCTAGGGATTTGTACTACGTTATTAGAGCAAACGATTGACACTATACCACACATGGCTACGGATATTACCCGATGAAAAAGTTCAGGTAGACACGATAACGAGACAGGCATATAATTCCTGGTAGAAAAGAACAAACATTGCTATTGAGAAGAACGTAATCTGTAGGGACCGATTTATCACGTCCTTGTTGGCAATCGAGACGCCAAGAGGACGTGATAAATCGGTCCCTACAACGAAATCCCTAAGAAAGCAACACATTCTACATGAAGAAAATAATTCTAAGTCTTGTCCTTGTAGGCATAGCAACTATTCTATTTGTAGCCTGTAGTGGCGTCGCGGGCGATAGTAGTGATATTCAACCCAATACGGTTCATATGACCGATTCGACGTTTGGAGTGCCGTCCATTACGATTGCGAAGGGCAGCAAGTTGACGCTGATTAGCGATACCTCACAGGCGCATATCATCGATAACGGCACATGGGGCGGCGACGGCTTACCTCATCCAAAAGTAGAGTCGGGAGCACCCGTTATCAAGGATGCGCAGTTCTTAGACACTACCCCGCAATCGTTTGGTCCATTTAACACTCCTGGCACCTATCACCTCTATTGCACAATTCATGCGAACATGAGCCTTACGGTTATTGTGAAATAAAAGGTAGTACAAGAATGCTGATGATGCAAAGGTTCACTGAACCTTTGCATCATCAGCATTCTTGTAGTAACGATACTACTATTTTGCGGAGA
>CAXTUE010000523.1:0-851 GCA_964247355.1 uncultured Ktedonobacteraceae bacterium
CGTGACGAGAAGTTGCGTACCGTGTTGCAGCGGGAGCGACCGGATATCGTTAGTCATCATGCATCACAATTTTACACTATGTATACGCCCATACATGAACATACGCTGACAGATGCTGATGCCCATGTACGCGGACTTATCAATGTACTGGAGGCGTGTTTAGCAGCACAGGTCGCAAAAATCATTTTTGCCTCCGGCGGCAATTCGCTCTATGGTCATGTAGATGAAGAGCAGTTGCCATTGACAGAGGAAACTCCATTGTGTCCACAACGCCCGCATGACATTAGCAAAGTCGCTGGTGAATGGTACGTACGCTATTATACGCAGAACTATAATCTACAGCACACCATCCTGCGCTACGCCGACGTGTATGGTGAAACCAATCTCGAATATGCGCATCATCCACTGAGCAAATTTGTCCAGATGATGGCTGACGGACATCGTCCAGTATTACGTGGCGCACATCATGTATTACGCGACCACGTTTTTATTGATGATGTGGTACGCGCCAACCTGTGCGCGCTCAAACAGGGAAAAAACGAGACAGTGCATATCAGTGCGGGTCATGGATGCACACTCTATCAACTGTATCGTGTCGTCGCTATCTTGCTAGACAGCAAAGTCGAACCTGCCTATCTACCATCAGGAACACAAGTGGAACCAACATCAGTTGTGCTGGATAACACACGCGCCCAGCGTGTGCTCAGTTGGGCTCCCGAAGTCAACATGGTACAGGGTGTACAGCGTGCGGTAGCAATGCTCCAAAACGTATTGCGCGAGCCAACACTCATAGAGGAGCGCGAGACAGTACTAGTTAAAAGATAAAACAGAGACAAAACATCCTGCTCGCA
>CAXTUE010000523.1:861-3578 GCA_964247355.1 uncultured Ktedonobacteraceae bacterium
GATGTTTTGTCTCTGTTTTATCTTTTATTGTTGTAGTCCGCTCACAACACGAGCATACTTCTCAGCGAGTGCCTGCGCTTGCTCATTGGAGACCGATTCCGCAACGATGTGGAAGAGTGGACTATCGGCATCCGGTAGCACAAGTACCCACTCTTTACCGAGATCGATTTTGATGCCGTCAATCGGCTTCGCCCGCCGCTCGCGATATTGCTCACTCAGAATACGCATAACCTTGCCTTTGGATTCCCACGGACAGGTGACACGTGCGGTACTCATGTAGTAGGATGGCAAGTCATCCACCACATCGGAGAGTTTCATCTGGAACACAGCAAGCAGTTCAAGCAGTTTGACAATGGCAAGCATACCATCAAAGGCCGGTTGCAGTGCCGGGAATACGAAGCCACCTCTGCCATCGCCACCAAGAATGACGCCATCACGCGCTGTCGCGGTCATTAAAGCATGCGGTAATACTTTGGTAAGCTGAATGTAACCATCGTATTGCTTAGCAATATGCTGAAGTGCGCTTGGTGCTGTAACAGGAGCAGCAACGGTGCCACCATGCTGTTGACGAAGAATTAAGCTCGTCATCGCGGCTAACAGTTTCATACCGTCCAGCACCCGTCCCCGGTCATCGACAACATTGATACGCTCAGCACCGGGGTCGATGCGAATACCGATGTCAGTGTTCAAGGCCGAACTAATGGTAGCAAGTCGCTGCATATCCCTATTCACTTCGTCAACAGAACGGGAAGAAGGTGGCTCGTCAGAACTTGTATTGAGCACAATCACCTCACATCCCAGTTTTGTAAAGATGTCTGGCAACAATTGCATAGCACTGCTGTGCGCATAGTCGACAACAAGCTGGAATTTGCGCTGACGAATGATTTCGCTGTCGATGACTTTGTTGAAGCCTTGCAGGTAGCGTCCACTGACCTCTGAGTCTTCAAGCACTTCAATCGCACCTATCTCGTCGAGATAGACGCGCCGGTAGTCCTCGCGGAAGAAGAGATTTTCGATTTTGCGCTCGACCGTCTTATTGATATCAAGCCCGTATTGATCAAAGATTTTGATGTCAATAACGCGTTGATCGTACGGCGAGACGCGTACATGAACACCACCTGCTGACTCGGTGTTACGAATATAGTAGCGCGCGACCGGTATCGGCACCTGATTGATATCATGTACATTGATACCCGCCGAAGGCAAGCCAGCATTGATACCACGCTTAATCATACGCGAGGTACGATAGGTGTCGCGGTTCAGACTGATAATAGCACCTTTAGGCAAAATAGCACCATACGTCGCGCCAAGTTTAGTGGCGAATTCGGGCGTAATATCGACGTTGACCAGACCACTTACACCGAAACGACTGAATAGGCCACGCCGTCCCTGTGACCCCCAGATGATGCTGGTGTTGATGACCGCACCGGCCTCAATCTCTTTATCAGGCCAGATTTTGATGTTAGGCTGAACAATCGCGCCTTCCTGAATGATCGAGTTATCGCCAATCACGGAGCCTTCAAACATCACCGCTTTACTCTTGATGCTGCTTGATGAACCAACAATGGCACCGCGCAATTCTGAACGTTCACCAATGTATGAGCTATTCCACACAATGCTGCGATCAACCTGCGCTCGTTCATCAACGATGGTGTAATGACCAATCGAACTGGGGCCGTGAATAATTGCACCTGGACGAACTTTACAGTCGTGACCGAGATAGACGGGGCCATAGAGTTGCGCATCCTCAGCAATTTCAACGCCCTCTTCGCACCAAATGTTGTTGCCGATGTTTTTCGCGGGAATTTCAACCTCGACATGACCGAGCAGGGCGTCGGCATTCGCGCGCATATACTCGCTCAGGTTGCCAACATCGCACCAGTAGCCGTTTTGCGCAACATAGCCATAGAGCGGATCACCCTTGCGCAACATCATTGGAAAGAGTTCCTGGCTAAAGTCAAACTGCTTGTTTTTCTCGAAGTAGGAGAAAATCTTGGGATCAATGACGTAAATACCTGTGTTGATAGTATCGCTAAACACCTCGCCCCAGCTTGGCTTCTCTAAAAACTGCGAGATATGGCCGTCTTCGTTTGTAATAATGACGCCGTATTCCAGGGGGTTGTGAACATGTGCGAGTAGCAGCGTTGCCAGTGACTTCTTTTCGTTATGATAATTAATGAGGTCTGTAAGGTTGTAGTCGGTTAATGCATCACCACTGATGACGATGAACGGCTCAGTAAGTTGTTCCTCTGCGTTTTTCACGCTACCTGCCGTTCCAAGTGGCACATCTTCACGAGAGTAGGTGATGTGCATCCCTAGCTGGGAGCCATTTCCAAAGTAGTCTTCTATGTTACTTGCAAGATACTGAACGGTAACAACGACTTCCGTGATCCCGTGACGTTTCAACAGGTTAAGGATGTGCTCCATCACTGGCTTTCCTGCGATGGGTACCATTGGCTTCGGTCTCCGAATCGTCAATGGTCGTAGCCTCGATCCTTCCCCTCCTGCCATAACAACCGCTTTCATGAGGCCCTGCCTTTCTGAAGAGCAACTCTCATGGTTGCTCTTTACTGTGAGGTAAGAAAATACAGAAACGGCGTAGCAATGTACGCCACGCCGTCCCATCTGCTCTGCTACAATACATTCTACAACATGCAAAAAACAACTCGCAAGAGCATGATGACCAAGATCGTTTAAATAAAAAGGCGAACGTGCAC
>CAXTUE010000524.1:0-3570 GCA_964247355.1 uncultured Ktedonobacteraceae bacterium
GCTTACGAGCAGTCAACCACTTTTTGCAGGACTATACTCTATTTCTCGTATGTTGCATGTTGCAGGACGCGGGAGGTTTCGGCTCGCACATTTTGCACATAGACGCCCATACTATTCAGAACGCCAGCCGCAATACCCTCGCCTTCGACAACCATACCTAAGAGGAGGTGTTCGGTTCCAAGATAGTCATTATTCATACGCCTCGCCTCATCGGAGGCAAACTCGATTATCCTCTTAGAGCGTGGTGTCAGGCCAATTTCACTAACTACGACGCGATCACCACGCCCGATAATAAATTCAACAGCTTGGCGTACACGGTTCAGGTCCACGCCGAGATTGTATAGTACCGCACCGGCGATGCCTTCATCTTCGCGCACCATACCGAGCAGGAGATGTTCGGTTCCTATGTAGTTGTGTTGAAAACGTAAAGCCTCTTCCTCTGCACGTTTGAGAATAGTATATGCTTGCTCTGTAAATGCATAAGCTTTACTGGGAGCAATGAAGAAAGTCTCGCTACTTTTTGTTTGCACAATGATATTGGTTCGTGGTGTAGCTGGTTTTTTAGCTGCTGGTGAGAATATATCACCAGATTGCTCTACCGGTGTTGGAGCAGATGAGCTTGATGTTGTAGTAGCAAGTATTTGGATTACGGCTATACGTACTTTCTCAAGATTTGCCCCTAGACTTTCCAGTACACCTGCCGCAATACCTTCACCTTCACGTATCAGTCCAAGTAAGATATGCTCTGTGCCGATATAATGATGATTCAGACGACGCGCTTCATCAACGGCTAACTCTATCACCTTCTTCGCGCGAGGAGTAAGACCGATAGCAGGTCCAGCTAGTATACGGTCTTCACGAGAGATAATAGACTCAACTGTGTCGCGTATTTTTATAAGATCAATATTCATGTTACGCAATATCGTAATCGCAGCATTAGTTTCATCACGAATAAGACCGACGAGCAGATGTTCGGTACCAATATAGTTGTGCTGTAGGTGCTGTGCCTCTTCTTGTGCATTATGTAACGCACGCCTAGCTTGCTCATCAAACTTATCAAAGCGATCTCTGTCATTCATAGTTTGCCTGCCTCTCTTTTCAACGCTGATCGGGTGGCATTCAAGTTTTTACTATACAACATATTATGTCAAATTGGCAAATGCATGTTATAAGCTTTGAGGACTACTATTGCTGTTGAAGCGTTGTATGAGCGAGAAAAAACCACAGAGACCGGCGACGACAACAAGCGCGATAGAGACCCACAGCAGGTTCTGTGGAACTACTTGATAGTTGATACCAACGTAGACCGCACCGGCGGCGACGAGCAGCAGAACAAACAACAAAACAGCGATTTCCGCGAGCAGTTTTGGTTGTGCATAGCTTAATCGCTCGCCCTGTGAACGCGCGACGCGGACACGTCGCGTCTCTTGCACAATACCGACGATGCTACTGATGAGGATGATGGGGAGACTAATGATGAATAATGCGATTGCGATGGTGTAGATAGAGCCAGTAGTAAGTTTAGTCATATGCTCCTCCCTTTAGGCTCCGGCTAATGCCATAATCATTGGAAAGCGGCCTGTTTTGCCATGTTCGGCTCTATGTGAGAAAAAACGGTTCACATTGTCACTTGTACATATCTCCGAGATCTCGATATGCTCTGGCAACAGGCCAGCCATAAGCAATTGGCGACGATTTGTTTCCCATAGGTCGAGACGTAAGCTGTCTTTGTCGGGCAACTGGACGATAGAGAATACTGCTGATTCGCGAACGAGGCTACGGTATTGCTGCTGTATAGGACTATCATCGAAGTCTTGAATGCCCATAAACAGGTCTTGCACGTCCTGCGAAACTTCATAGCAACATGGGCCAATGGTTGGGCCGATACCTGCATAGATATTACGTGGTGAGGAGCCGAAGTTCTCTCGCATAGCGTCGATGGTGGCCAGTACAACTCCACGCGCGGTACCACGCCAGCCGCCGTGCGCGATACCGATGACGTGTTCTATGGAATCATAAAGCGCGATTGGTGTGCAGTCGGCGAACGAGAGCGCGATGGCTACGCCACGCTGTTGTGTAATAAGGGCGTCCCCTTTATGAATTTCTTGCGCTGTCCACGTCTGCTCGTAGTAAGAGCGATAGGCCCAATCGGTGCGCCAATTTGAAGCAATATCCGGCACAAAGACATCAGCACCATGAACATTCCAGAGTGTGACGCAGGGATAGTCATCGAGTCCGAGACTGTGTAAAGCCAGTTGTCGGTTACGCACCACATTGTCGAGATTATCGCCGTTTCGTAGCGACCCCATTGTGTTGAGTCCTCTATAGGGGGCGTCGCTATAGCCACCTTCGCGTGTGAAAACGCCGTGTATAAGATTGGGAAAGTGCTGAAAGTTAGAAAATTGCAGGAAACAGGCGTTGTCCCGTTGCTGTTCGATCAAAATTGCCCTCTTGTTGTGTATAGTTATTCCACAGCTATTGTAACACAAATTAGACCCGTACAAGCACCTTCAGTACACCCTTTTGCGCTGCATACTCGAACGCGGCGAGTCCTTCATCGAGTGTATAGGTGGCACTAATCAAGGGACGAACGTTTATGCGCTTCTGCTGTAACGCACGAAGGGCGGGTATGAAGGGGCCGCACCGGGAGCCTTGCACACGGATTTCGTCGACGACGATGGGAGCAAGGTTTAAGGTTGATTTGTCGGCTACCGTACTTTTCAGGTGTAACGTACCGCGCGGTCTGACGAGTTTCATGGCTAGCTCTATGCCCTGTGCGGAACCTGTACACTCGATTACATGATCGACGCGATGCCCATCTAAGTGGTGCTCGATGTCTTTAAGCAGGTGCGTTGAAATGCCGTACGGCTCGCCAAGCGCGAGTTTCTCTTGATGTTTGCCGACCATTAAGAGATTGCATCCAGTGAGGGCGAGCACTTGCGCGGCAAGTTGTCCCATCTTACCATCGCCGAGGATGAGCACACTTTCGGTAGGGTGTATATGAACCTGCTCAAGTATCTCGAAATTGGCGGCAAGCGGCTCGACAAAGACGGCTTCCTCGTCGCTCACGTTGTCGGGTACAAGGTGTAAGTTTTCGACTGGCAACATGAGATATTCAGCAAAAGCTCCATCACGCTTGACGATGCCCAATGTTGAGCGGTTGGGGCAGTGCGTGTGCATATTGCGTTGACAGTAGGAACAATCAGGCCGGTAACACGCCGCATTGATATCGCCAACCACGCGTTGATGCAAGAGATGACTATAAGAATTTTTTGTATCCTTTCCGTACATCTCTTCGACAACGCCCACAAATTCGTGGCCTGGGACACCTCGAAAGTCCATATAGCCACGTATAATTTCCAGGTCGGTGTTGCAAATGCCCACTTGCAACACACGTATCAAAGCCTCGCCCTCTACCGGCTTCGGCAATAGAGAGTTCTGATCTAGTAGTAAGCGATTTCCGTCATAGACTAATGCCCGCATGAAAATAGTCCTTTTATTTGATAAACAGAAAGCAGGGAGACCACAAGGGTCTTCCCTGCATTTTATCATTATCATACCGTGTACGGG
>CAXTUE010000525.1:0-3567 GCA_964247355.1 uncultured Ktedonobacteraceae bacterium
CTATACAATACCCCTTGTGTACCAGATGTCATGTATAGTGGGGTAGTCTTCGAGCCACATTTGGAGAATGACGCGCGGCAGTGGGCGTCCGTGACATCGAGCATTTATAGGTAGAGGAAGGCATTACAGATGAATCGTGAGATGGACCATATTTCAGTGCTGGCTGGCGAGATTGGCTTTCGCGTGGCGACAACGGATGGCGAGCATCGAGCCGCCAACTATATCGAGCAAGAGATGCGTTCCTACGGTTTACAGGACATTCGGCAAGAGCCATTTCCCTGCTCTGCAGAACTAGTCAGTAGCATCTTTCCTTATCTTTATGCAATACTTGGCTCAAGTTTGCTTGCTCCACTTGCACCCCTGTTTGGCTTTACAGGACTTCTAGGAGCACCAGCGGCACTGATGAGCGAGTTTCGCGCGAACAAAGGTCCCGTTACATGGTTAACGAGAAAAGGGACCAGTCACAACGTAATTGGCATTCTTCCAGCGCGGAGCGAGGTCAAGTCAAGAATAGTTTTGTTGACACATTATGATTCGGTACGTGTACGCAACTTTATGAAACCACATAAGGGAAAGTCTTCATCGCGTTTTATCATGCCGCTAGTCGGGCTTTCCTATGTCACAGCACTAGGGTCAAGCGCGCTTGGTTTTGTGGCGCGGCGTAGGAAGAATAAGCGATTGGCGCGCACGACGCAGGGCGTTTCGAGTGCGGCAAGCGCGGCACTATTGACATTAACAACACCCCTCTTGATGGGACAGATGGTTCGTGGTGTTGATGGCGAGGGAGCGAACGACAACGCAAGCGGAGTCGCGGTGTTATTGAGCCTCGCGGAACACATGGTATCCACACCGTTAGAGCATACAGAGATATGGTTTGTAGCGACTGGCGGTGAAGAAATCGGACTGGTGGGCGCGCGCGCACTGGCAGACAAACATGGGAAAACACTAAAGGATGCATATTTTTTCGCCATCGATACGGTCGGTGCGGGACGCATACACTACACAGTACAAGAGAACTTCCTGGGACGCGCCGACGTTTCACATGATGTCGTTGATATTCTTGTGACCGCTTCCGAAAAGGGACCGCATGGCGCGATACCGTTTGTGCTGCGAGCAGGTGGAACGGACGCAGGCGCGATGTTGGCAAAGCACTACAAGGCGGCTTCTATTAGCTGCTTGACAGAAGAGGGCAAGTTTCCAGAGATCAACTGGCCAACCGACACACGGACATACGTTGAGCCGGAGATGCCTGCGAAGGTTACAGCATTTATGAAAGATGTTTTGTGTGAGATCGACCGTCGAGTGTGTTATAATAAGGTGCACAAAAATTAGCGTTTCAACGTCCTCGTAATATAGACGTGCCTAGATAAGCACCAACGAGTACATGCATTGTTCTTTCTATCGAATAGAAAAGTGGCTTGTGTAAAAGGGTGAGTTGCATGTACTTCCGGTAGTAGAGAGAAGCCCATGACAAATAATAGGAAATGGCTCAGACCGAGCGTTTTCTGGCTCCTGATTACAGTAGTAGCAGTCGTGATCGTCATTTTCGTTTTCCGTCCCCAGTCAGACACGCCGACACCGGTGAATGTGTCTAAAATCCTCGTCGATATCAAAGCTGACAACGCCAAAAACCAGCAAGATGCGCTCACCATTTCGGGCAACACGATCACTTTGACAAGAGGGAACAAGTCTGATGCTGCCAGAGAAGTTGCGACGGTCAATGACAGTTTCGACATTACACGCGTCTTGAAGGACAACGGCATTGATTACTCCAATACACGCTTACTCGTGCTTCAATATGATGCCCCCAATCCGATCTGGAACGTGCTGGGAGTTGTTGGCGGCTTCCTGCCACTGCTCCTCTTTGGAGGCCTGCTGATTTTTATGATGCGACAGACGCAGGGAACAAACAATCAAGCGATGTCGTTTGGCAAGAGCCGCGCACGTATGTTCACGGGCAGCAAAACAACGGTGACATTCGCGGATGTGGCGGGCGTCGAAGAGGCAAAGCAAGAGCTACAGGAGATTGTCGAGTTCCTCAAATATCCAGATAAATTTGTGGCACTTGGAGCACGTATTCCTAAAGGGCTACTATTAGTTGGGCCTCCCGGCACCGGCAAGACGCTTGTCGCGCGCGCGGTAGCGGGGGAGGCGGGTGTGCCGTTCTTTAGTATCAGTGGGTCGGAGTTTGTCGAGATGTTTGTGGGTGTGGGTGCGAGCCGTGTGCGCGACGTGTTCGATCAGGCCAAGCGCAGTAGTCCGTGTATCGTCTTTGTCGATGAGATTGACGCGGTTGGTCGTCAACGCGGTGCTGGACTCGGCGGTTCACATGACGAGCGCGAGCAGACACTCAACCAGATTCTCGTAGAGATGGACGGTTTCGATACCAACACAAACGTGATTGTGATTGCCGCTACCAACCGACCCGACATTCTCGATCCTGCGCTGCTGCGTCCTGGTCGCTTTGACCGGCAAATCGTGCTAGACCGTCCCGATATTCGCGGGCGTATCTCCATTTTGAATGTGCATGCAAAAGGCAAGCCGTTGGAGACAAGCATCAAACTCGATGTCCTGGCAAAGCAGACGCCGGGGTTCTCTGGTGCCGACCTCTCGAATCTGCTGAACGAGGCCGCTATTCTGACGGCGCGGCGGGGCAAGCGCAGGATTGGCATGAGCGAACTCGAAGAGGCGATTGATCGCGTAGTGGCGGGACCAGCGCGTAAGAGCCGTATCATCAGCGAACGAGAAAAGGCGATTACGGCCTACCACGAGGTTGGGCATGCGTTAGTCGCTCGCGTTTTACCAAATACTGATCCAGTGCATAAGGTGTCGATTGTGGCACGTGGTCAGGCGGGCGGCTTCACGATGTTGTTGCCAACCGAGGACCGCTATCTGTGGAGCAAGCCACAGTTCGAGGATATGCTGGCCTATGCGTTGGGCGGGCATGTAGCGGAACTGCTCACCTTTGGCGAGGTGACAACGGGCGCGTCGAACGATATCGAGCGTGTGACAAAAATCGCGCGTTCGATGGTGACTGAATACGGCATGAGCAATCGCATTGGTCCAATTGCCCTCGGCCACAAAGAGGAGTTGATCTTCATGGGTCGCGATTTCGGCGAGCAGCGCAACTATAGCGAACAAACGGCACGTGAGATCGACGAAGAGGTGCGCCGCATCGTACAGGAAGCGTTCGACAAAGCGTACAGCATCCTGCAACAGAACAAGACACGGCTGATTTTGATTAGTGAGCGATTGATCAAAGAGGAAACAATTGAAGGCGTGTTGTTCGAGACGCTCTTCAACCAGCCTGTCTCTGAAGAGCAGTACGTCTCGCCATCGGTCCTTGCGGGTGGACCAGAGATCAAGGTGTACGGTGGCGATAGCGAGCAAAAGAGCTTGCCAAGTCCTGCGGCAGCATCTTATCAGATACCAGAGCAGGTGCAAGCCCGGCTTTATGGAGAGCACATAGAATAGGAAGTAAACGTTAATAGGCCATACGATAGTGCGGATATATCAGAGGTAGGGACCGCATTCATCACGTCCGTTGATGCACCAAGACATCATATC
>CAXTUE010000526.1:0-3563 GCA_964247355.1 uncultured Ktedonobacteraceae bacterium
GTCCTAGAGTGATCGAGAATTTCCTGGATGTGACGCACTTCCCTTTTGTCCATCAGGGCTTTTTGGGAGACCCTGAGCATGCTGAACTTTCAGACTACTCTGTCGAGACAACAGAGGCGGGCATTACCGCGAAAGATATCAGCGTCTGGCAGCCCGACCCGGATGGTTCAGGCAAAGGGGCGAAAGTGAGCTACACATATAGCGTGATACGACCCCTGACGGCATCCTTTGTGAAGACCTCCGGCGGGCCACGTTTCGCGATGTACTTTACCGTGACGCCCGTTGCGGAACGCCATTCGATTGCATGGACCTATGTCGCGATGGACTATGGTGCAGGGAGCGATGAGGAGATTCGAGCCTTTGAGGACGAAATCACCTATCAAGACGTTCCAATTGTCGAATCACAGCGACCCGAACTCCTGCCCCTCGATCTACAAGCTGAACTACATCTACGCTCTGATCGGACTGCCATAGCTTATCGTAAATGGCTTCGACAATTAGGCCTCAGTTTTGGAACCGCTTAAAAAAGTCTTTAGTTGAATGGGTACTTGGTTCCCACCATTTCACCGGCCCGTCTGCAAAAGCTCTACCCGTCTCAGGACAAAATAAGCAACGCCGGCGAAGATAAGCCCTAATTCAAAACCAATGTCCATACCATAGGGTGGATTAAAGAGACGGGCAATGGGACCAACAAAGAGGACCTGAGCGGCACCAAGATACACACCAACAAGGCCAAGTGCGAGCGATACCAGTGCAGCCCATCCAATAGGAAGCTTCTCTGGCGTGTTCCAATCCTCAACGTTGTAGTGTCCTCTGCGGAAAATACAGTGCTCTTCAATCAAAATAATACCCCACGGACCAAGCCAATACGCGCTAATGAGTAGAAAGTCAGTAAGCGTGGCATTGAAATTGGCGACGGCTGGTATCGAGATTAGCATATAGATAACCGCTCCATATAGCGTCCACACAACACGGCCTACACGCTGAAAGGACTTGCCAAGTACTTGCATTGAGAGGCCAAGACTGTATGCGTTGGGAATGTTGTTTGCAATGGTACTTAATGCCAGTATGATAAGTAACAAATTTCCATATCTCCCTAGAGGCTTGACTGCCGCTATCAAGAGATCGCTACCACTGCCTTTATAAGCGGTAGTCAAAGCCACACCAAATATTTCAAGGAGAATACAAGGCACAACAACGCCCAGGAACGTGAGCCAGAAGACGTTACTTGCTGGTGTTTTCTCTGCTTGCCTCACATTATAATCGGAGGCATAAGAACTCCATCCTGTCGCAAATCCGTACACCGCCCCTCCAAAGGAGACAAAGGATGCAATCTCGACAATGCCAAATGCGGGGGTAGGAATTATCACTACTTTTGGCCCTACTACAGCCGTCAAAACCAGGAACATAATTGCTGTTGGCATCCATACGTAACGAGCGTAACTGTGGATATATTTGTAGCCATAGATACCCATAATCGTCGTCACTATCGCGATAATGAGTACTGCTACTGGTAAAGCAATAATGCCGCCACTTACAGCAGCCAGAAGTTGTCCGCCCACAATGGAATTCACGGCAGACCAACCAATCGTTGCTATAACATTGAAGATCGACATGAGGATCGCACCAACCCATCCAAACGAGAAGCGCGAAACAACCATCTGCCGTAAGCCTAGTTTAGGCCCCATAGTCGAGAAAAAAGCGACTGGTAAAGCACCAAGAATGTTAAAGAGAATGATGGCACCGACACCATCCCAAAAACCAAGACCAAAGACGGGTACAGCTAATGCACCGAGGGCAACGGTGGTAATCACGAGATTTGCTGATAGCCATAATGTGAAGTTCCCAAATATATATGTGTCGAAGCGGTGCGCTGGCGCAATACGTTCAATACCTTGAGTCTCAACGCCGCTTTTTACATCTGCGGTAGAAATACTGTCTGTTACCATTATAGCCCTTCTCCTCTATTGCTAAGCCTTCCCACTTCAACGCTTTGATCTTCCCATGTGGCCTCACTTGTGGCAAATATACTGGCAATCGCAGCACACGTTAGCCAGACTATTGTGAGGCTACCAACAATGTATCCCCACATACTGGTTGGAATTTGTTGTGGAATAGGCGAATGAGACAATGTGATAATAATGGCTAGTACACAGGCAAGAGGTGCGATGATTATACACACCCATAAGACGGGCATGGGAAAGATGCGTCGCGCATGAAAGCCTTGCGGATTCCGTATGTAGAGCAACAGCAAATTAATGAACAAGAATATACTTGTGATTGCCCATATAATGCTATGTGCGTACAGGCTTACGGTAAATAATTCGTTCGCGAGATTGACAGGATTGCCAAGCGAGACAAGATAGGGCAGCAGGAAAACAAACGCTGTGAACAATACGACAATGATAGTTTGAAATGTAATGGCATTGAGAGGAACACGATTTTCGTTCAATCTTCCCAACCACACGGGCAAACGTCTATCGATGGCACCGACAAGCAGTAAGCGTCCGAAAATACTGTTAAGGATAGCAGTAAAGACGATGAAAAAAGCTACTACACAGGCACAAACAATATCGCCAGCAAATCTTCCAAATACGGCATCAATTGTGCTGATGATTGAGAATGGCCCCATAGTAGCCGCATGCGGCCCCTGCACAACAAGTAGTGCAAACGTGACAATCATGTAACTGGCAAGCACCAGTATGCCACCCCGAAAAAGGTGACGTGAAATTACTTTGCGACCTGCAATCTCACCGCCCATTGTCATTGGCACGTTTACTCCAAGATACGCAAAAACAATTGTGCTGAAAAGCACGTAGTTCTCTGGACGAATGCTCATATCACTCATCGTAGTGAAGTTTGTGGCTCCATGATGACCGAGTATAAGCCAGAGGAGTGCGGCTAATCCTAACAACACAATCACGCCTAGCATGAGCAGCATGGTCATATTCACAAGGGTCTTTAGAACACGGAATGGCTGTATAGACAGTATTGAAGAGAAGATGAGGATGAGCACAATGAGTACGCCCTGAAGTCGTGGTTCTGCAAGCAATGTGCTGTTCAGTCCTTGCAGAAACGTTACGCCTATTCCCGCACTACTGACCATGCCCAGGATGCCCGCAACCCAGAAGGAGACGCCAACAAAGAAACTCCAGAAACTGCCAAGTGCTTTCTGAGTCCAGTTGTAGAGAGAACCTTCGTTGGGAAACATAGTTCCAAGTTGAGATGTTGCAATGATACACGGAAGGAAAAAGACGAGGGCGCCGATAATCCAGTAAGTAAAAGTAGCAATACCCGCTCCAACTGCTCCTACAGGATTGTTGATGAAGAACATGACCATCAGAAAAATCATTGTCATGTCGAACACGCTTAGCCGGTGCTGCATTGCCTCAGGTATATACTCTTCCGATGGAAGTACTTCTGTTACACGCGTCTCTTGTGGTACTGTCTGCATCATTATGTATGCCAACTTTCCCTAATTAACCGCATTTAAATAAATACATTCAATCTGCAACAAAATAATAAATGATTTATGTTAAAAAAGCTAGATTGTAGCGTTAAGC
>CAXTUE010000527.1:0-3558 GCA_964247355.1 uncultured Ktedonobacteraceae bacterium
ATCCATTTGTGCATTTTTACTTGGTATGATAGCCGTTATATTTTATACTCGTTGGCGTTATGGCAAAGCTGTAATATACACACCTTTAGCATACTTTCAAAGAAAGACAGAGAAAACGCAGGTAAGGGACAACTCTAGCATTATATCGGACCGGGAATGACTCAACTAACGTGAAAGTACTAGTGTAGTTTTTAATCAACGTTTCCTCTCATTTACTCGTACATGTAGCGAACTATGTACTCTTCGTGTATTGAAAAGACGAAAGACGATTTGCTATGCAACAAATGAACTCGCAAGAGGACAAACGGCAAAACTCCTATGGACAATATGAAGGTGCACTTGAAAACGACTTGTACACCGAATCATACGGGGCGGGTCAGAAGTTAGACAATGAGGACGAGCAGTTTGCCGACGTTCTTGTACGCAGGATCAAGCAAGAACTGGGCGATGACTTGGCAGGAAGCGCAAGACGAACACTGAACGCACGTATGCAAAGCGTACGAAATAATGTGTAGGGATCGATGATACGTTTTGATGAAATATTGTGGATATGCTAGAAGGTAGGGACCGTATTCATCACGTCCGTTTGCCAGTGTGAGAGGCCAGAGACGGACGTGATGAATGCGGTCCCTACCGGTTTTTGTGAAACACCATTATCACGTCCTTATCGGCATTAGGGAGGCCAGGAGGAAGTGATAAATCTGCCTCTACAGTTTGCCCAACACCTCTAACGTATCTTGTACAATCCGCTCTAGCGGAGCCAGTGCGACATACTCCTCGGTTGAGTGCTCGTTCATGACGCCGGTTGAGAGGGTGAAGGCTTGAATTTTCGGGCGGAAGCCACTGGTGTCGCTGCCGATAAACGTTGGTTGTAGACGCAGTGTTTCGCCGCGCTGCTCTAGGACTGCTTTATATGTTTGCAGCAATGGCTCGTGCTCGTCTATCGTATAGCCATCTGTGTGTGTAGTGAAGGTGATTGTTGCGCTACCACCAAGTTGCTGGGCCGCCGATTCAAATTCACGCTGTAGTTCTTGCTCGTACTGTTGAATACGCTCGGCTGACTCGAAACTACGTAGCTCGCCTTCCAGGACAAGCTTCGCGGGAATAGCGTTGCGCGCACTCCCACCTGAGATGCGACCAATATTGATACGCGTCGAATCGTTAGCAAGCATACCAATAGGATAGTGCGCTCGACGATAGATTTCCAGGGCGTTGACGGTGTGCGAGAGGTCTTTGCCGGGATGTCCCGTACGACCCGTAAGAGTAACGTCAAAGGCTTTGTAGGCCGCACCCTGCGAGACAACAACACCTGCGTCGAAGGCATTATCGAACACGATGCCTTGCTGTACAGGCCAACGTGAACTATCGAACCCACCTGCGCCACACATGCCCGCCTCTTCCTGCACTGTAAATACAAGGAGTAGTGGTGGATGAGGAAGTTGCTGTTCAAGAACGTTTCGTACGATTTCAAGGATAATCGCGATACCCGCCGCATCGTCGGCCCCAAGATTGGTTGTGCCATCACTGTATAGAACACCATCGCGTATGACTGGTTGATGTCCTAATCCAGGTGGCACACGGTCCATATGGGCATTCAGCAGAAGCATCCCCTGCTGGCTGTTCTTTCCTTCGACCGTAGCAATCAGATTGCCCGCATCGTCAACAGAGGTAGGTAATCCGAGTGTTGAGAGTTGCTGTTCAAGATAGTGACGAACCTGCTCCTCATGTCCTGACGTGCTAGGAATGCCGACAAGTTCGAGAAGTGTTTGCGGAAGACGATGTAAAGACATTGCATGACCTTTTCCCTGAATGATTAATTGCAGAACATAGTACTAGACTATCACATTATGGAACATAGAGAACGGAGCATAATAGAGGCAGGTTATACAATAGTGCGAAGTATAATAGTGACAGTGACTTACCCCTATCATGTCCCATGCCCCTCTTCTCTCCGTGTTCTACTCATTGTCTCTTGAAGTCAGTTCAGCTATAATGGGCATCAAGAATACCTATACATGTCTATGCACTACTATTTTATGTAGAGGGGAACTTTCGTCTATGTCTCGTAGTTCCACGGAGTTAATGGGGACGCCAGAAGAACTCTTTCACTGGGTCCCGGATGAGATGGTTGTGATTGTTCGTTTGCCCCGCATGCCTCTGAACGATACGCAGGATATCGTCGCTGAACAGGTTCGCGCACAACTCAATGAATTTCTCGCGCAATATGGAGTTACACTTGAAATTTATGGTACCTATGGACGCTGGACCGATACACCAACTCTGCCACCGGTTCGACGACGCTCTTTTGTCTTTGGACTGAAAAAAAAACAACCATTAATCGCTATCTTCTTTCATGCACGCCGTACAAACCCTGCCGTGACCGATCCACTACCGCTCGCCCTATCACACATGCAGGCACATTTAGAGCAACTTGCAATGGCAGGTTTGCACATCGTATCAGCGATGCCCAACTGGTTAGTGACTGCCGCGCCATTGCTGTATGCTGATGGAGGTGCGGCTATTGCGCCTCGCCCTTCGCCACCACTTGATATTCCGGCTCCAAACAACACACTTCTGGGCTGGCGCATCGTGTTAGCCGATGCAAACTTTCCTCTTGACTCTAAAGAGGGAGAGGATGTGCTGGTCGCGATTCTTGATACCGCCCATCATCCAGACCGGATACGTAGCGCGGCCAGTCGCTTAGAGTTACGTCGCAACTGGCTATTGCAGCGTCTTGCCAGCGATTTGCGCAACGAAGACGGCTCGTTTGCTGTTGAGTACGACCGCTACCCGATTAGTAGCGACGTGCGTACTGGCCGTGATCGTTATGGTGACTCACGTTATTATCTCATGCCTGACCATGGCATTTCCGTTGCCGGTCTCGTCCGCGATGTTGCGCCTCGTGCTCACATTCGCTTGATTCGCATTCTTAATGACTATGGTGGGTGCGATCTCTACAATATTTTTGCAGCCTTGACCGATCTTGAGCGAGAACTCTTTTCGGGTACAGTTCGTCGTCTTGTGCTCAATCTCAGTTTGACGATAATGCCCGACATCCGGCGCCTGCCCTTTCTATGGTTCGATAACCGGCAATGGGCTACAACACAGCTTTACGGAGTGATGCGTGTTGTCAATCATATCGAAGAAGGTTTACGACTGCTTTTCGAGTGTCTCTATTCATACGATGCGCTCGTTGTCGCGGCGGCGGGAAATGACTCGTTGCAAGTGACGCAGCAGGGCAATGCACCACGTCCACCACGCGCCCCCGCGCGTTACGAGACAACACTTGGCGTCACCTCTGTAAATAGTAGTTATACTCCATCAAACTTTGCCAATTCTGCCAGTATTCCGCCTTTCGATACAGGTGTTGCCACGTTTGGAGGAGATGGCACGGGCGTGGTTGATAATATTGCTTTACCCGATGCCGTGCGTGGCATCTACATCTCGCCAACATTTCCAACGGGTGAGCAAAATACGACAGGTTGGGCTGATTGGAGCGGGACCTCGTTCTCGACCGCTATTATGAGTGGTCTCGTGGCACATCTTATGGCTCAGGGC
>CAXTUE010000528.1:0-3551 GCA_964247355.1 uncultured Ktedonobacteraceae bacterium
TCCGGGATGTAGAATGTGCCACTACCCTGGGCATTATCGTAAAAGAGCATGCCTTCGGTAAGACCGTGTAATATAAAACTGCCTGAGAGAATCTGGGCATAACTCTTAGAGATCGCGCTAGAGGTGCTAAGATGATTAATGTTTCCTCGTCCATCCGTACTATAAAATTCACCACGTCCAATAGGTTGGCTATAAAAGAGGAGATCGGTAAGTGCTGGATTCGCTGCTACTGTACGCGTAGAAGCGAATGCTGGGGAAGCGATGCCTCCAGCTAAAGCCATACTTGCCAGTCCAGTCGCCCCAGCCACTTTCATAAACTCTCGTCGATTGAGCGATTTCTGCATATCCATGTATATACTCTCCTATAAGCATTGTTTATAACAAACTGTTTCTATATATATCAATTTGTTTCCCTGCTTCAATAGGAGAACGTCGGGACTAGAAAATTATGGATGTGAACTATTTCACATTTTGTTTTATGCTAGAGATACCAACCGTGGTATACTATCTTCGTAGAGCTTTTAAATTTGTCTCACTGGTTGACAGGTACCACAACACAAAACAGGTCAACGACGATATTCACTCAATGAGGAGCATTTGTATGTCTTCGGTTTCCCCTACGACACAGGTATTTCAGAATTTCATTGGAGGGCAATGGCGCGACTCCCAGAGCGGCGAAACATTTGTCAGCACGAATCCAGCCCGTACAAGCGAGGTGATTGGACACTTCCAAAAATCGACGGTTGCCGACCTTGAGGACGCCATCGCTACGGCCCTTGTCGCGCAACGAGCATGGGTTAACACTCCCGCGCCCGAACGTGGCGAGGTTTTGCTGCGTACCGCCCTATTATTGGAGCAGCAAAAGGAAGAACTGGCGACGCTGATGACGCGCGAGATGGGCAAGATTTTGAAAGAGACGCGCGGCGATGTCCAGATCGCCATCGACGTTGCCAAGTTTATTGCGGGCGAGGGACGCCGTGCCGAGGGTGAAACTCTGCCATCAGCGTTACCCAATAAGTTCAACATGACCGTGCGTCATCCACTGGGCATCGTCGGCATCATCACGCCGTGGAACTTTCCCATCGCCATTCCCGCATGGAAAACTTTTCCCGCGTTATTAGCAGGAAACGCAGTCATTCTCAAGCCTGCCAGCGATACGCCATTATTATCTATTAAGCTCGCAGAAATATTACAGCAGGCCGGATTGCCGGATGGCGTATTGAACGTCATTACAGGACCAGGCGGCACACTGGGCGACGCGCTGGCAAGTCACAAACGCATCAATATGATTTCGCTGACCGGCTCAACGGAGGTCGGACGCCATGTCGCCGAGATTTGTGGACGTGACCTGCGCCGTTGCACGTTGGAGCTTGGCGGCAAGAATGCGGTAATTGTGCTGGAGGATGCCGACCTCGATCTGGCCGTTGCGGGTATAGCACTGGCGGCCTTTGGCACAACAGGTCAACGCTGTACGGCAACGAGCCGTGTGATTGTACAAGAATCCGTACAAGCGGCATTTACCGAGCGTTTAGTGGCCGTCGCCGAAAAGCTGCGGGTTGGAGATGGACTCGATTCCTCAGTCGAGATGGGACCATTAGTGAACAAGGGCCGCGTCAAAGCGGTACATGAATATAGCGAAGTTGGCAAGCGTGAGGGCGCTAAACTGGTAACAGGCGGTAGCGCGCTCACGGACGACGGGTATAGTGATGGAGCGTTTTACAAGCCAACAATCTTTACAGATGTCGCGCCAGATATGCGCATCGCGCGTGAAGAGGTCTTCGGCCCCTTTGTCTCTATCCTGCCTGTCAACTCCTATGAAGAGGCAATACAGGTTGCGAACGATACGGAGTACGGGCTTTCGACGGGCATCTTCACAGAAAGCAGTCGCTTGACGTTTCGCGCCATTCGCGAAATTGAGTCTGGTCTCGTCTACATCAATGCCGCAACCACTGGTTCGGAGATACATCTACCCTTTGGTGGCATGAAGGCAAGCGGTAACGGGCACCGCGAACTCGGTTCCAGTGCTGTTGAAGAGTTCAGTGAGGTCAAAAGTGTCTTTGTCTCTTACCCATCTTCAAAATAAAACAAACATGCTGTACGCTACAGTAACCAGGGCACCTGCTGTCTTCATCGTTCCCTTGCACATTGCCACACATATTTATTTCGAGAGATACCAATCCGTTGTAGTGAGACCACCATAACTGACAGTTTTCTTGACAACGCCGCCAGGATTGGCAAATCCTGTGATAGGCTTGCCAGCTTCCGCCAGAAGCAAGCTATCGTGCCAGATAGGAGCGGCACCGTCGACACCCGTGACATTGACCATTGGCGAGTTATCGTTGTTGCCAGCCCAGACGCCCATTACAAAATCGCTGGTGTAACCAACCGTCCAGTTGTCCCGGAAATCGGTGGACGTTCCTGTCTTTGCGGCTGCCGGTCGGATAGTACCTGGATTACCAAGATAGCAATTAGCCTCGGAACTACTATGCAGGTCGAGCGCGCTACATTTGCCAAACTCGAATGTGCGTGATGAGTTGTCGCTCAACACATTGGTCATCATGTACGCGACCTGTTTTGAAATGACGCGCTTGCCGGGTTGTTGCACGTGCAAAATGACGTGGCCCTGCACATCCGTCACGGTATCTATCGCATGTGGAGGCACACGAACTCCACCATCAGCAAAGACGCCGTAGGCCGAGGTTTCGTCCAGAAGGTGGACGCCCAAACTACCGAGCACAATGGTATAGTTTGGTGTCCCTTGATAGCTACTAACGCCCATCACCTGTGCGGTATGTAGCGACTCGTCAACGCCCGTTTTCATGACAAGCTTTACGGCTGGAATGTTGAACGAGTTTTGTAGGGCATAGCGATAGGTAATCAGGCCGTGATAGCGCAGGTCGTAGTTTTGCGGTGTATATGCAGGTAAGCCACAGCACATTTGCACCGTCAACGGGCCATCCATCACCGCTTCACCAGGACTCACCCCCTGCGAGAAAGCTGTGGCATAGATGAAGGGTTTGAACGAAGACCCCGGCTGGCGATATCCCTGCGAAGCCACGTCGAACGCACCAGTCTTCGGGTCGTTTGGATTGATGTTGCCGAGCAGGACGCGAATATCACCATTATGATAGTCAATCAGCACCTCGGCGGCATTCGACATATGATGTGCTTGAGCGAGGGCCGCGATATGTTGCTGCGCGATTTTCAACACTTTGTCCTGTAGTGGCAGGTCAAGTGTGGTCGAAACAACGAGACCTGCACGCGAGAGGTCAGGAACTTTTACGTGTAGCTCTTGCGCCAATTCGTTCACGGCATAGTGTACGAAGTGGAGCGCGAGAGAATTTTGTATTGTGCCACGGTGCAGAAAGTTGGGCTGTTGCGTTTCGAGAAGGGCTGCTTGCTGTTCGGTACGCGTAATATAACCCTGCACCTGCATCTGCTGTAACACTTCCTGGACACGTGCCTGTGCTGCTTTTGGATGTAGAAACGGGTCACGTCCAATGGGCGCGCTGGGAATGCCAGCTAGCATTGCCGCCTGTGCGATATCGAGT
>CAXTUE010000529.1:0-3550 GCA_964247355.1 uncultured Ktedonobacteraceae bacterium
TTAGCCCCACTGCACCTCTGGTGCAGTGGGGCTAAATAATTGTACGTTTTTCACACTTTTCTATTGACACTCCCTTCCCTTACGGGTAATATATGTACACGCCGTAGACGAGAAGATTAGACGGTTGTGTGCTTTTTCCAAAAAAAAACGGCCAGGAGCATTGCTGTGTTTACATTTGAGGACATGACCGCCTCGTTTCTTCAGGCGGCAAAGATGCATGGACTATCGGCGCACCCCGAATATTGGAGCAACACACGCACGCTCGAACGCGAGTTTGCCTGTACATGCCACATGGGAAGTTGTGAGAGCGTACAGAACCGTAGTTCCTGTGTCCTCTCCTATACATGGGGCGCGCTCGATACCGTCATCTCCCTTGAGGGGCCTGTAGGTATTTGTAGCTTCTTTCACGAGGTCCCGCGAGATGATTGTCTGCACCTGCACCTTGCCGAGATTCCACCATTGATGCTCGACCTCTCGTATTCACTTGCGCTGAATGGTGTTTTGCCGACCGAAGAAAAGTTGCTTTCACTTATGCAGGTACTGAAACTTCGTGCAAGCGAGAACAGTCAGCGCACACTTGAGGCTCGTCCCTCCGTCAGTATGGTGCTCCAGGAGAACCGTTTGCAGCCCGATACGCTTAGTCTGCAACAGCATGTCGAACTTCCCATCTGGCATCCACTCGGTATGGAAGGGCTGATCAAGGAAGAGTCGTATCCCTTTGGCATGCACCCTTCGGATTTGCGCATCGACGGCTTCGATCCCGTCACAGGCGAACTGCACGAGCCTGATATGCCGCGCCCCGAAGACTGGGCACCTCAGATACTCGTCGAGGTGTGTGAAGATATTGTACATGTGTTGCAAGCACTTGATACGAGTATTGCCTACCGGCTTTCGTAAAAATTTAACATAAAAGAGAACGCTCGCCTCAGCAAGGCGAACGTTCTCTTTTGTGTTAAATTTTTACTGATGTTCCTTCGCTGGGCACCTTTTGCTTTTGAACCTGCTGAATGCTTGCCCCAACAAAATCGCGGAAGAGTGGGTGCGGGTTCGTTGGACGGATCTTGAATTCTGGATGAAAATGGGACGCGACAAACCAAGGATGGTCGGCAAGTTCAATGACCTCGACGAGACTGTTGTCTGCGGAACGCCCACTTACCACGAGTCCATGACTCTCCATGCGTTTCCGGTACTCGTTGTTGAACTCGTAACGGTGCCGATGTCGCTCAAACACGATGGGTTCGCCATAGGCCTGATACGCTTTCGTACCAGCAGTCAGGCAACAGACCCAGTTACCGAGACGCATAGTACCGCCCTTGTCGGCTATCTGTCGTTGCGTAAGCATCAGGTCGATAACGGGGTTGGGCGTCTGCTGATCGAACTCTGTGCTGTTGGCATCAGCGAAGCCCAGCACATTGCGCGCAAACTCGATTACCGCAACCTGCATACCTAGACACAGGCCAAGGTAGGGAATAGTATTGCGACGCGCGAAGTTTGCGGCCTTAATTTTGCCCTCGATACCCCGGTGTCCAAACCCTCCGGGGACGACGATGCCAGCCACGTCCTCAAGTACCTCTGTGTAACCCTCGCCCATCTGCTCCAGAGCCTCGGAATTGATCCATTTGATACGGACGTCGACATTATGAAACCAGCCCGCATGATTGAGGGACTCCGCGACCGACATATACGCGTCGTGGAGTTCAACATATTTGCCAACCAGTCCAATCGTGATCTCTGGACGTGGATGCTTGATTTTCTCGACGAGGGCCTGCCACTCTTGCATCTGTGGTTCCTGGCGTTTCAGGCGTAGTTCGTTGACCAGAAATTCGCCAAGACCTGCCTCCTCTAAGATAAGTGGTACCTCATAGATCGTATCAGCGGTCAGCATTGGAATAACAGCAGCCGTCTCGATATTGCAGAACAGCGCGATTTTGTCACGCAAATCATCGGTCATTGGATAGTCCGAGCGACACATAATAACATCCGGTTGAATGCCAACCCGTAGTAGTTCCTTGACGCTATGCTGTGTTGGTTTGGTCTTGAGTTCCTTCGTTGAACCCAGATAGGGGAGCAGAGTGACGTGCAGATAGAGAACATCGCGGCGTCCGACATCCTTACGCATCTGGCGGATCGCTTCCAGGAACGGCTCGCCCTCAATGTCGCCCACAGTGCCACCAACCTCGACGATGACCACATCGGCATCGGAGCGACGCGCGACGGCTTTGATGCGGTCCTTAATCTCGTTCGTGATATGTGGAATAACCTGAATTGTGCCGCCGAGATATTCGCCACGTCGCTCCTTACCAATGACGGAGGCGTAGACTTGACCCGTTGTGACATTGTTCGCCTGATACGCGGGTTCGTTGGTGAAGCGTTCATAGTGTCCCAGGTCCAGGTCCGTCTCTGCTCCATCATCGGTGACGAAGACTTCGCCATGCTGATATGGCGACATGGTACCCGGATCGACGTTGATGTAAGGGTCCAATTTCATGAGTGAGACGGAGACTCCACGGTTTTTGATGAGACGACCCAGCGATTCAACACTAATACCTTAGCCTACAGAAGAGGCCACAACGCCGGTAACAAAGATAAATTTTGACATGAAAAATCCTCCTGCACTCGGAGCCTTGCCGTCGTGCCTACATTCATGCAAATGCAGAATACATAAAAAAAGTCCTCTTTTCTCTCAATACGTAAATAATCCTGCTTCCGTGACTAACGTGTCGAAAGCAGGATTACCTGGAGTTCAGAGGGTGCGTTTGTTAAGGTGTTACGTGTAACCGTAAATTTCGATGAAATGTTGTTTTTGTCGACACCCATTTCGCGACAGAATTTATCAAGCGGATTTGCCTGTTCCTCGCTCGCTTCATCTGGCATGCCTGAGCGGTAGTGCATTGGAATGACGATACGCGGCTCAACCTGTCCGATAACCTCAATAGCCTGTGCCACGTTGATACTCTGCTCTCCACCGATGGGCAGCAAGAGCACATCCGCATCGGCAACCTCTTCAAGCTGTTCGTCTTGCAACGTGTGTCCGAGGTTGCCTAGATGACAGATCGCGATATCGTCAAGGTGAATGATATAGATAGTGTTGCGCCCCTGCTCTTTACCCTGCTTGTTATCAGCATAGGAGGCGATGCCCGTGATCAGCACGTCGCTGATTTCGTACTCGCCTGGTCCGCGCACAATTCTCGGCACCTTGCCATTGACACCGGGAATCCCCTCTACATAATTATGTCCAGCGGAGTTATGACTGACGGTGACGATAGAGGCGTTCGTCTTACTCAATCGAGTACTATCGCCGTATTGAGGAGAGAAGGGGTCTGCGACAAGTGTTACGTTTTTGCCACGTAACTGAAAACAAGAGTGACCCAGCCATGTAATATCCATAATGAGATGATTTCCTCACATAAGTTCGGGCGGGGACTCCTGTCCTCGCCCGAACTTTATTATACCATAAGGATAGATCCACCACAAGGGAAGAATAAGAATATGTGTATCGCATTCATCATGCCCTTCCATCGCTTTTCAAGCGATGGAAGGGCATGATGAA
>CAXTUE010000530.1:0-1980 GCA_964247355.1 uncultured Ktedonobacteraceae bacterium
TGAGAGATTATTTGCAATGTTGACGTACTATTGTTTGTTGTTGCTAAATAGTAAGCAATGATAGACAAGGCAACAGTAGAGGAAGAGTTGCTTGCGATGAAAGGAGCGCCCCGGCAGGCAGGACGTGAAACTCTCACAACATCTCTATTGCAAGTGTGTACTATAATACACATACGTCGATTTCAAAGGAGACAGGGTCGTCTCTTCCGGCTCCTCACATCCTTAGAACCTCATAGGGGAGCCAATGAACAGAGAAGTCTAGCAAGGGAATGAAGACTCTCAATCGCGCTTACGATCCATGTTCATTAGCAGTTTATCCAAAGGAGAAACGCATATGATCCTTGGGCAAGGTGAAGTCATTGACGAAATCATCACCAAGATCCGCGCTGGGCGTATGACACGCCGCACATTCCTCGAACGTGCCGTTGCGGTCGGCTTAAGTAGCACGGCAGCCGTCTCGCTCCTCGAAGCCTGCGGTGGCACGACCAATAGCACTGGCGGCAACGGGCAAACCGTCAACATTAATTACCTCGAAAAGGACACCAACGGTGTTTATGCAGGGCTTGTCAGCAAGTTTAATTCGCAAAACAACGGTGTTCACGTCAACTACAATAGTAATGCTCCCAATGATACTGGTCAGTTGCTCACCATTCTTACCACCATGCTGCGCGCACGTGGTAGTTCTATCGACGTAATGCCGATGGACATTATCTGGCCGCCGGAATTTGGTGCAAATGGATGGACAGTTCCTCTGGATGACAAATGGCCTGCGAGTGAGCGTGACAAGTACTTGGCAGGACCATTGAAGGGCTGTACGTACAATGGCAAGTTATGGGCAGCACCATGTCGTACAGATGCCGGTTTGATGTACTATCGCACGGACCTCGTCAAAACTGCACCAACGACATGGGAAGAACTCACGTCAATGGCGAAGTCGCTGGCACCGTCCAAAGCGAAGTTCGGTTATCTCTGGCAGGGCGCGCAGTACGAAGGACTCGTGTGTGACTTTAGTGAGGTGATTTACGGCTACGGTGGCAATATCCTCGATCCAAATAATCCTAAATCGGTCACCGTCAATAATGATGCGGGCAAACAAGCTCTCACACAGATGGTAAACTGGGTTGGGACGATCTCACCATCAGCTGTGACGACTTACAAGGAAGAAGATTCTCGCTCTTCGTGGCAGAACGGAGACTCTGTCTTCATGCGTAACTGGCCATATGCCTTCGCACTGGGTAACGACGCCAAAACCTCCAAAATTGCTGGTAAGTTCGACGTACGTCCAATGCTTGCAGGTGGAGGTAATTCGACTGGTCACTCGAACCTCGGTGGCTGGCAGTACGGCATCAATTCCTACTCCAAGAATCCAGATGCCGCCTGGAAATTTATCCAGCATATGCTCAGTCCTGAGTCACAGAAAACATTCGCCATCGAACTTTCTCTGTTCTCCACGCTCAAGAGTATCTATACAGACTCTGACGTGTTAGCAAAGAATCCGTTCTTTAGCAAGATGCAACCTGTGTTTGAGGGCGCATTGCCACGACCAATCACGCCCTTCTACCCGGATGTCACCAATGCTATTCAGCAGCGAGTGCATAGTGCACTCGTCAAGCAAACTAGTGTCGCTGATGCCTTAAGTGGATTAGAGTCAGACTTGAAAACCATTGTGAACAAGTAGTAGAACGTAGGTCCGTAGCAAGGTGTGGAGTATCTACGTAGATACTCCACTGTACAAGATGGTCTTCTTGTAAGAGCCATCTGTATATGTGTCTGTACCCATCGAGGGGGGGCCTTTAATGCAACGGGTGTTACAAGTGGATGAGGTGCCCCTCTCAATGTGGCTAGTCATCTAAAGGGATGAGTACACATGGCAACACAAGCAGTAGAAGCACCTCTCAAAAAAACTTCGAGCTTTCGTGATCGTTTTGATCTAGGAAGTGGCTTCACACCGTACTTCCTGGTGCTGCCTACCGTCATAGC
>CAXTUE010000530.1:1990-2587 GCA_964247355.1 uncultured Ktedonobacteraceae bacterium
ATTTTGGCGGTTGCAGCCTATCCCATTCTGAATTCTCTTTGGCTGAGTTTGCTCGATAATCCTCTCAGCCCCGCTGCATCGTTTGTCGGATTTAAAAACTACGGGGCTGCTTTACAGAGTAGTGACTTCATTTCATCTATTGGCGTAACACTTACCTTCACTGTTATCAGCGTCGCTCTGGAGACAATACTCGGTCTGTTCATTGCTTTGCTTATCAACGGCACATTTCCCGGTCGTGGTCTAGTACGGGCCTCTATTCTCGTGCCATGGGCATTCCCAACGGTCATCTCTGCACAAATCTGGTATCTCATGTACAATGCTCGTACAGGTATTATCAGCTTTATCTTGCAGGGAATGCACATTCTTGCTCCCGGAGATACGTTGCTCCGCACAAACAACGGTATTCTCGCTGCTTCGATCATTACCGACGTTTGGAAAACAACGCCTTTTATGGCCCTCCTGATTCTTGCAGGTCTTCAGGTGATTCCTAATGAATTGTATGAAGCTGCTGGTGTTGATGGTAGCACTCGCTTGCAACAATTCTGGACCATCACTCTGCCACTCGTGAGTGAGTCGCTGGTTATCGCATTGCTCTTC
>CAXTUE010000530.1:2597-3112 GCA_964247355.1 uncultured Ktedonobacteraceae bacterium
GTGTGTTTGATCTACTCTACATTCTGGGTGGCAACCAAGTACAAAGTATGGCATCGTTCTCGTATAATTTCATGTTCCAACGTTCACCATTTGACTTTGCTACTGGAGTCGCCGCTTCCACGATCCTTTTCATCGCGGGACTGGTTGTCAGTTTGCTGTATCTCACGTTGATACGCGTCACGCGTCGTTAGCGAACAGACGTCGAGCAATCCATTTCATGAAAGGAAATTAGTATGGCAATTCAGACTGTTCCCAAGGCGCGAACACAGGCACCAGTGGAAGAAGAGAAGAAGGGTATAAGTTGGCTTCAAATCGTTCGCTACATTGGAGTTGCATTGGTTGTGTTTGTTGCATTAGCTCCTCTCTATTGGACGGTCGTTACGTCTATAAAAAATGGACTTGAGTTGAATGCCACTCCACCGACACTCTTTCCACAGTCCTTTACCTTAGAGAACTATGCAACCGACTTAAGTTTGAGTTCGTTCACCCGTGACCTGCTCAACAGTGCGATTATT
>CAXTUE010000530.1:3133-3545 GCA_964247355.1 uncultured Ktedonobacteraceae bacterium
CTCTTCTCGCGCTGGTCCTTGGCATTCTGTGTGCTTACGCAATTGCACGTATGAAGTTTTACGGCAAATCGTTCGTGTTAGGTGTTACTCTGTCAGTACAGATGATTCCTTTGATTGCTATCGTCGGTCCACTTTATGTGCTCTTCACGGGTGTGTTACCAATCTACAATACCTATCTCGCATTGATTATTCCTAACTTGGTGTTGGCATTGCCGATTACGGTATGGTTCATGACCTCGTTCTTCCGTGATCTACCACCGGACCTGGAAGAGTCGGCACGCGTAGATGGTGCTTCGCGCCTACGTGCATTGTGGGAAGTAATTGTGCCACTAACCGCTCCCGGCGTGTTCGCATCGGCTATCCTCTCGTTCATGAGGGTCTGGAATGACTTCCTGTTTGGTTTGACATTGAC
>CAXTUE010000531.1:0-3244 GCA_964247355.1 uncultured Ktedonobacteraceae bacterium
ATGTATATGTGCGTAGCATTCGTAACACGCTTTACAATGTATCAACGATTACAGAGTCTAAAGAAACGGAAGTAGAATGTCAAAAATCTTATAAAAGGTCCTGTTGCGTTTAATCTTGTTTTAATTCTGCAAGAATGCATCGTTGGCGTGTCCAATTGTACACTACGAATGACGACAAAGAAAAGCAACATGCTTGCCTTTTGTATATGTTGCGCTATGAAGTTGTAGACGAAATGGTAACGAGAATCGTCGAGGCAAAGCAACCTGCCTTGCTAAGATATGCCCAAATGTTTTCCTCACTCGTATTCAAAGATAAAGACGACAAAGCATGGCTCGAAAGGAGATTTGCAGTGTACAACGACATACTAGAAGAATCGTGGGTCTATCAAGAGACACTATTTGAAGGGAAGCTCAAGGCTTTACGAGAAACAATTTTAAATCTTGTACAAGCACACTTTCCAGAAGCTTTAAGCGTAACGAAAACGCAGATTTATGGTATCAAAGACGAGGTAGTACTGCAAAATTTGATTCTTCAAATCAGTTTTGCGCAGAAGAACGGAGATGTGTTACGCGCTTTAGCCGACTTGGATAATAGTAAGTAGCAGCAAACTAGGAGTCGCATTAGCAGCAGCAACTTATACAGGTCTACTTAAAACAACCTATATAAGTTGCACTATCTCTAACTATGGCATCACCTTCACCGTCCCCGGAATCCCCTCCGTTGTCACTCTATGCGTATCGCCTGTCTCCTCAATGTGGTCAAGCACACTCTGGTTGTGGAGCAGGATAAAGCCATAGACCACCTTTGCCAGCACATTAAGAATACTGTGTTGTGTAATTCTACCCGCACCACTTGCCATTGCGAAGTAAGCTGTTGCCGCCATAAGCGCGATGAATGATGATGCATAAAAAAAGTGCTTACTCTCCATACTTGCCTGCGCTAAAATTCCAAAGAAATCTATAATTGTTGAGAAACGTTTTGGATGTGGAGTTCGTGTTCACTGGTATGAGTGACGTTTCGTTGTAACCCACTCGAAGAAGAGTACAAACACATATAACAGGAGGAAAATGTATCATGACACAAAGCAATACAGGCATCAGTAACACTCAATACGATCTTATAAGTGTTCTCTATCATGCTCTCGAAGGTAGTCAGACTCACGGCAAATATGTGCAGGATGCCCAGCAAAGCGGCAATCAGGAACTAGCACAGTTCTTCCAACAGGTTCAGCAGGAAGATAATGCACGCGCCCAAAAAGCTATGCAGTTGCTTACCAAGATGAATAACTAGTTTGCCTGGTCATCTACAGGGACACACAAATGGCCGCTATCGAGAGATAGCGGCCATTTGTATATCCTTGTTAAAGCCTGCTTAATCCGTACTTGCTAATGTTAGTGTCTCCGCATATGAACGTACCACCGCACGCATGTGGCGCGTAATCACGTGGGCGATGATCAGGTGGGCATCCTCTTCTTGCTCGATATTTTGTCCAGGAGCAAGCACATAGGCATCGACGATTTCTTTAATTCTGCCACCTGTCGCGCCTAACAAACCAATTGTATAGGCACGTGATTGTTGTGCTAGTAACAGCGCATTGATAACGTTCAGCGAATTACCACTGGCACTGATACCGATCACCACATCCCCTGGCTCAATTAAGTTAGCCAACTGCTCGGCAAATATATGCTCATAGGCCGTATCGTTGCTCCACGCTGTTATCAACGGCACATGATCGGTAAGCGAAATAGCCTTGAGACGCGGCACCTGTGGCATGATTGTGTTCTTTGCTAAATCGAGCGCGAAATGTGAGGCAGTAGCTGCGCTTCCCCCATTGCCTATAATAAACACGCGATGTCCATTGTAGTAACAATCCTCAAGGATATGCAGGACGCTCAGCAAATGCTCCTGCGAAACAGCGCGCATCATCTGCTCGATTTCAGTAAAATATGTGGTAATCTCGTTCACTGTACAGGTCCTTCGTCGTAGGGCGCAATCCATGCGGGATTGAAAGAGGCCATGTTGAGTATAACCGTGGCACCTTGCGAATCAAAGTGGAAGTTCATACGCTTCAATCCGTATTCCTCCAATACCTGTGTCACGTTTACTTGTGCGTGTTCGTGACAGTAGAGCAATAGAAAGCCCCCACCGCCAGCACCCGTGATTTTTCCTGCTGACGCTCCATGATGCAAAGCCAACTCGTAACATTCGTCGATAAACCCGTTAGAGAGGCCAGGAGCCAATCGCCGTTTCTCTTGCCATGAGTAGTGCAGCAAGCGCGCGAACTCGTCTAAATCGCCACGCTCCAAACACTCCTTCACATCCAACGCCACCTGCTTGATATTATGCAATGCTTCCAACACCGCTTCATCGTTATCCTGTGTCGATTGGCGCTGGTGCTTAAGGATGGAGGTCGACTCACGCGAACTACCCGTGAAGAACAACATCAGTCGCTTCTCTAAGGTCTGCCGCACATCAGGCGCGATAGAAAGTGGCTCAACGCTCACACCATCGCTTGTGAAGCGAATTGTATTGATTCCCCCAAAAGAGGCCGCATACTGGTCCTGCTTGCCAATCGGCATGCCCATCTTGCTAATCTCGATATAGGAGGCGAGTTCCGCAACCTGCTGCTTCGTCATAGGTTGCTCGACAAGTGTCGAGAGCGCGTGTATCATCGTCACAGCCGCCGAACTTGAAGAACCCAGTCCCGTTCCAGGGGGAACTTCGCTGGCAATGAACAGATTAACACTCCTGCGAATACCAAAGTGATGCAGAATAGCTTTTGGCAACGCGAGGTCTCCATTCCAGAACAAATCAGTATAGGGTGAATGGCGAAAGAGTGAGCGATAGTCAGCCGAGATCACCTGCAAATCATCCGCCTCATTCGTCGTAATCACCGCGTAAAAATACTTATTTATCGCGGTACTTACTACGACTCCCCCGTACCTCGCATAGTACGCTTCGAGGTCCGTTCCACCCCCACCAAAACTGATCCGCATAGGTGCTCGCGCGATTAACCTATTGCTCACTCTCTTCTCTTAACATAACACTTGCATACATATTACGCTACAGTTTGACGCATCGCTTCAATCAGTGTCTTTGTTACCTCTGGTCGCGAGAACTCGCGTGGTGGCACCTCGTCCGCTTGCAACATTTGCCGCACTCCTGTGCCGCTCAATGTGACGTGCTGCTCGTTTCCATGTGGGCATGTCTTGCTTGATTTCATAAGAGAATGGTAAGAGCACA
>CAXTUE010000531.1:3254-3545 GCA_964247355.1 uncultured Ktedonobacteraceae bacterium
CTGCTGGTCCTGTTTTTGGTTTTGCCGCCCCGGGTCCCCCCCCCGCCCCCCCCCAAAAACACTCTGCACTGACCATTCTTAAAATGCCTTCCCCTGCATATCCGCAGGTATCGGTATATCAAACTGTTTCAATAGAGTAGGTGCCATATCCATAAGCTGCAAGCCTGTTAGCTCGCGTCCTTCCTCAGCCTCACCTACGGTTGGATCGTGTCGAATCACAATGCCAAATTGTGCGTGATTGCAGTCGTCGGGGCCAGTATCGTTCTCGAACGAGTACATCGAATCGTGTCC
>CAXTUE010000532.1:0-3543 GCA_964247355.1 uncultured Ktedonobacteraceae bacterium
GGGTTGACTCACGAAACACACACGGTTTCGTGTGTGTTTCGTGTGTCACCCGTTTATTTCATATTACTTTTGGTATGGTTCTCTACTAAATTTTGACGTGCTACGTTTTGTTAAGTAGATTCGCAAGAATGAAAATGATTGTCTTATGTAGTGTAGTTACGAGGTAGTTTCATGCCACAGTTCCGTTCTCTTCCTTCGATTGAAGGCGATGTTGCTGACGCGCGGGAAGGATCAGAAGCAAGCTATGCTTCTCAAGCACCCATTACATCGTTACTTGTTCCCGCCCAACATGAAGGACAGTCGCAGCAGGATCTTAAAACGCGCCAACTTTCTCCGGTTTCGCAACCGTTATACGATATTCCTACAACACAATCATTGATACAGGCATTGCAGACTGCTACGTTCACGCCACGTAAAACTGATGCACTTTTAGTTATTCCTGGCAGCAACAAACGCACACGTCTATTGCCAGAGTTGCAAGGGACACAGACGCCTCCATTGCGTATGCGTCGTCGCACCCGACATGGTATCGCCCTCATCACCATTGCTTTCGTGATGCTTCTCACGATGCTTACACTTGCGCCTCTTGATGGAGGACAGAGCACATTTCATATTTTCAGTGGTGTTGCCAAATGGGCGAACGGGCAACAGCAAAATTGGGATATTCTGTCACATACTGAGACCGCAAATGTGCCAACCGTTCCGCCTATCGCAACCGTCGCAGGTAATCCTCCCGCAATTACGCTACCCACGAGCCAATACGTTGCCATTGCTCGTCAGGACGCAATCAACGCGGGCATTCCACCCGATTACTTTGTGCGCCAAATTTACGCGGAGAGCGGCTTTGATCCCAATGCCGCATCACCTGCAGGTGCCGTAGGTATTGCGCAGTTTGAGCCAGGCACGGCTGCCGGTCTTGGCATTAATCCGTATGACCCGATACAGGCTCTAAGTGGTGCCGCGCGACTCATGGCTTCTTACGCTATTCAGTATAATGGCGATTATGCGAAAGCCCTCGCCGCCTACAACGCGGGTGGTGGCAATCTCGACTATGCTGTACGAACATGTGGATCAGGGTGGCTGAACTGCGTCCCCGCCGAAACGCAAAACTACATCTACAAAATCATGGGTATCTAAAAAACAGAACACAAAAAATACTTGCATGCAAGCGCATGCAGGTATTTTTTGTGTTCTGTTTCCATGTCCTTGACTTTTGGAATGTTACAACGTACAATTCTGATATATCCATATGGAGATATGCGCAACACGTAATGTGGTTTGTCTTCCCTCTTCTAAAGGAGAACGAGTGTGGCTACACCGACACTACAGAGCGAAGAGGCTCTGTTAACGCGTATACAGAAACAGCAGCTTGTCGAGTCGCTTGAACATATGAGTCCGATCTATCTTGAGGGCATCAAGCGCATCCTCACGGTCTCCGCCGATACTGAATTGATCAGTGCGCCTGCATACTACAATGCTGCCACGCATGCCCCTTCATTGAATGCCTTCGGTTCCGCCATCTCGATTATTCAGGACGAGATGGGTCACGCACACATTGCTTACCGACTTATGCGCGACCTCGGCGTCGATACTGAGAAATTGATTTTCGAGCGTGAGCCGCGCAACTTCAAATATCCCTACGCCTTTGATGTACCCCTTGATAACTGGGTCGAGTTGATTGTTGCCAACGCGTTCTATGACCGTGCGGGCTACACGTTACTCGGAGATGTGTATCAAAGCACAACCTTCGGTCCCTGGAAACGCGCCCTTGTGAAGGTTGACAAGGAAGAGACCTTTCACCTACGTCATGGCGAGCAGGGTATGCGCAAACTAAATAAGAATCGTGAAGGACATGATGCACTCCAGCAAGCCGTGAACTGGATGTTTTTGCTTACGGTTGAATGGTTTGGTTTGCCTGACGATCAGAAGAAACATAGTGAGCAGCTTGATTACGGCTTTAAAGGGCATAGCAACGACGAGCTACGTCAAATCTGGCTCTCCACGGCTGTGCCACTATGTAACGAGCTAGAGCTTGATGTCCCGGCGCATTATGATGAGGAGCAGAAAAAATACGTCATCGATTGTGCCTTTCCTGCGCACTTCAATGCTCCGGCGAAACGCTGGGAAGATGCCTGCACGTGGAGCGATGTGATGAAACGTTGGAAGGCGCGTGGCCCCAAGAACGAAGAGTTCGTCGCCATGATTCAGCGTGGCAAGAAAGATATGCTGCGCCAATTGGAGCAGGAGGGCTAGCAGCATGACCACAACCTATCCTTCTCTACAGACACACACCGAAAAAGATACCTCCTGCCCCGCGCTCTGGGATGCGTTACGCGATGTAATGGACCCGGAACTACCAATTAGTGTGGTGGACATGGGCTTGATTGTCGCGCTGTCTCAACAGGACGGTGTGGTCAATCTTAAGCTGACATTTACCGCTATGGGATGTCCCGCGATGGAATTTATTCTGGACGATATTCGCGAACGCTTGTTGCAAGAGCGGGGCGTGCGCGAAGTTGTTATCGACATCGTATGGGAACCTGTGTGGACAAAGGCCCGTTTGAGTGAAGAGGGCATTGACATCATGCGCTCCTGGGGAGTATCGGCATGAGCGAACCCGTAGGGACCGATTTATCACGTCCGCTCCTCCCATCCGATGTCGTCTGGCAAGTCTACGCCCGTCGCAAATACGACGAGCCGCTGCACGAGATTGGTAACGTCATGGCTGATGATGTTGAACTGGCAAAGGTGTATGCACGTAGTATCTACGACGAGTTTAGCTGGGTCGAAATGGTGATCATTCCACGCGATAGCATAGTTACCGTGTTTCGCTCATAAGGATGGACACATTATGAACAATTCACCGCGCACTCGTGTAGATAATCCCGCGCTCTTTGCTATGCTGTCCTCGCTTGCCGACAACAAACAAGCAGTGGGTAGACGCTATGCGTACTGGTGCAACGGCGCACCAGCATTAGAGGCGGCTGTCGCGGCGGCGGCCATGACGCAGGATGAGTTGGGGCATGCGCGCACGCTCTATCCCCTGCTCGATGATTTTGTACAGGCAGAAGCTGACCCCACGCAGGTAGAGCCGGAGGCGCGTACACTCCACTACTCCCTTGTCTTTCTGGATACCGATTTCGCGGGCTGGTCCGATTTTGTCGCTACGAATTTTTTATTTGATACCGCTTTGAGTACCTTCTTTGAGGCCGCGCAGAACTCGACCTATGAGCCATTGCGTCAACGCGCACGAAAAATTTTGCAGGAGGAACGCATTCACCTGATGCATGGCGAGGGCTGGGTGCGTCGGCTGGCAAAGGCTGGCGGTGCTGTAAAAAGAACGCTTGCCGCTTCGCTCGACTCGATCTGGAACGAGACGCTGTGCTGGTTCGGTCCCAACGATGATCGTGTAATGCAGCAACTCTATCAAGAAGGTATTATCGACGCCTTACCGGATGCGCTACGAAGCCGCTATTTACAAAAGGTGATGCCGACACTCGAACATTTAGGATTCGATGTTCCCGCGACATTTGATGAAACACT
>CAXTUE010000533.1:0-3540 GCA_964247355.1 uncultured Ktedonobacteraceae bacterium
CGGCCCCCCATAAAACCCGTCCGTGGGGCAAACCAAACAAAAAAACGCAGTTTTTTATTCCGGTCCCTACCTCAGACACATCCGCATTCTTTCGTGAAAACGCATTGTCGTATCTGCGCACGAGCGAAGCAATGTGCGCGTCCCTTGTAACTGAGTGCATACACAAATAAGGAGATTTGCTTGTAATGAACACTACTCCAAAGCTCATTCCGATAGAAACGCAATCGGTACATACAAGTTGTGGCATCGATGGACATTGCATCACCTGTTCCGACGAAGCCGTCACCGTTAAAGTTGTCAGCGTTGATGATATAACAGGCATGGCACTTGTCGCGGTCGCGGACGTGACAGAAGAGGTTGATGTCACGCTCATAGATACCGTTGCAATTGGTGACAGTATACTGGTACACGGTGGTGTGGCCATCGCCCACTTAGGCAAGGACTAGCAATGAGTAACGCCGAAAATGCGCAAGGCTCCGACTTTGATCGCATGTTTTACCCATTTCTCTTTGAGAGCGAGAAAGTCAATCCCGATGAAGTGCTGGCTCAAGTACGCCACTCGACACTCGAAAAGTGTCACGAGGTAGTCGCGCTGCGTCGCACGATGCTCAAAGAATCGGGACAACAGATTATCGCGACGGGTCGTGTGATGGCAAAGGCGTTCTCGGCGGGCGCAACACTACTTGCTTTCGGCAATGGTGGTAGCACGACCGATGTACAGGATATGGTGACGCAACTGCTCAATCCTCACAATCCAACATGGCCTGCTCTCCCAGCTATCGCGCTGACCAACGATATCGCGGTGATTACGGCGGTTGGCAATGACGTGGGCTTTGATAATATTTTTTCGCGTCAGATTATCGCCTTTGGACGCACAGGCGACATCGCCTTCGGCATCTCCACAAGCGGCAATTCATCGAATATTCTTGCGGCATTCGAGCAAGCAAAGCGTCAGGGCATGCTCACAATAGCAATGGCAGGTTACGATGGTGGCAAGCTGGCTCGTTCGCAGGCGGTAGATTATTGTATCGTCACACCGAGCGATCATATTCCGCGCATTCAAGAGGCACAGGCAACGACGTATCACGCACTATTAGAGCTTCTCGCAACATTGGTACAGAATGTCTAAGATAAGAACGGTAGTTTGTTTGCAGTCGGAATAAAAAGGAGTAATAGACATGAAATTTGTTGATGAGTATCGAGACCCTACAATGGCAACCCGTATCTCTGCCGATATCGAAAAATTAAGCGAGGGTCGAAGCCTCAAGCTAATGGAGGTTTGTGGTGGACATACACACACCATCTACAAACACGGCGTCGAAGATGTGCTTCCGCCCAATATCGACCTTGTACACGGCCCCGGTTGCCCCGTGTGCGTACTTCCAATGGGACGTATTGACGACGCTATTGCTATCGCGGAAACACAGAATGTCATCTTCACCACCTTTGGCGACATGATGCGCGTCCCCGGCTCAAAGAAAAGTTTACTCGATGCGAAGGCTGATGGTGCCGATGTTCGCTTTGTATATTCGCCACTCGACGCCTTGAAGCTTGCGCGCCAGCATCCCGATAAACAGGTTGTCTTCTTTGCGATTGGCTTCGAGACGACCGCTCCCTCGACTGCTGTGACACTACTTCGCGCACAGGCCGAAAACATTCAGAACTTCTCTATTTTCTGCAATCACGTCACCATCATACCCGCCATCAAAGCTATTCTCGATTCGCCCGACCTACGCCTGGATGGATTTATCGGCCCTGGCCACGTGAGCATGGTGATCGGCTTGCGTCCCTACACCTTTATAGCGCGCGATCATCATAAGCCAGTCGTGATGGCTGGTTTTGAGCCGCTCGACATTATTCAATCAGTGCATATGATTGTGACGCAGATTAGCGAGGGACGTGCCGAAATCGAGAACCAGTACGCGCGCGTGGTTCGACCAGAGGGCAATACCAAAGCACTTGAGGCAATGGGCCGCACAATGGAGCTACGGCCCTTCTTCGAGTGGCGTGGGCTTGGCTTTATCACGCACAGTGCTTTGAAGCTGCGTTCTGAATTCGCGCCGTGGGACGCCGAATTGCGCTTCCAGGTACCTGGACTGCGCGTCGCCGACCCTAAAGCATGTCAGTGTGGCGAGGTGCTCAAGGGCGTCATCAAGCCATGGGAGTGCAAGGTATTCGGTACCGCCTGTACGCCTGAAACGCCAATCGGGACCTGTATGGTTTCGCCGGAGGGTGCTTGCGCGGCCTACTTCAACTATGGACGTTTCTCGATGGCAAGCGAACGTAACCGTCTACGTGTTCTGCCAGTAGCGAATGCATAAGAGTAGTAAAGGGAACGATAATGAATACCCGAACAGATGATGTTCTCGGTAAAATAGAGCGTACACGACAGGCACGGCGTCACAAATTCTACCTGCGCGACGAGCATATCACGCTCAGTCATGGCAGTGGTGGCAAGGCAACGCATAATCTCATCGAAGGCGTTTTCGCACCCGCGTTCTCGAATCCACTGCTTGACCGCATGGACGACTCGGCAACCTTCGTCCTTGAGGGAACCGAGCAACGCCTTGCCTTCACCACCGACACCTATGTCGTCAGTCCGCTCTTTTTTCCCGGCGGCGACATCGGCAAATTGGCGGTACACGGCACGATCAACGATCTGGCGATGGTTGGTGCCTCGCCACTCTATCTCTCTGTCGGCATTATTCTTGAGGAAGGGTTTCCGATTGCCACGTTACGTCGTGTCGTAGACTCGATGGCGAAGGCGGCGGCTGAGGCAGGAGTTGCAATCGTCACAGGCGACACAAAGGTTGTGCAACGCGGCAAGGCCGATGGTATCTTCATCAACACGGCTGGTGTCGGCGTCGTGCGCGCCCCGACACAGATTGGACAGGCACAGGTCAAGCCCGGCGATAAGATACTGCTCAGTGGTCCGGTTGGCGATCACGGTATCGCCATCATGCTCGCGCGTGAAGCGTTGGAGATGGAGGCCGACATCGAGAGTGACACTGCACCCCTACACAGCCTTGTAGCACAGGTCCTTTCGACTATAGGAAGCGGGCTTCATTGTTTGAAGGACCCGACACGTGGCGGTGTCGCAACATCGCTGAACGAGATCGCTATCGGTGCTGAAGTCTCTATTGCTCTGGACGAACAGGCTATACCCGTTCGCGCCGAGGTGCGCGGTGCCTGCGAAATACTTGGACTTGACGCGCTAACCATCGCGAACGAGGGCAAGATGCTAGCAATCGTCGCACCGGAAGCTACCGATGCCGCACTCGCCGCTATGCGTAGTCATCCTTGCGGTAGTGAAGCCTCAATTATCGGCACCGTGCAAGCCGAGCCAGCCGGAATGGTGTTTCTACGCACCGATATCGGCGGCACACGTGTACTCGATATGCTGGTCGGAGACCCGTTGCCGCGCATCTGCTGATGAGATGTAAGGAACCATGAGAGAAGAGACTATGGCACCCGCAAGGGGAATGCTTTCACTAGTAGGTTTTTTCAAAAGAGCACGATGTAGGAGAAGAAATGCCTGTA
>CAXTUE010000534.1:0-3515 GCA_964247355.1 uncultured Ktedonobacteraceae bacterium
ACTGCTTCTCGCGTCGCCGTTGGCGGTCTGTGTCGCCAGTTTCTGTCGCAATTTGGCATCGAGATACATAGTCATGTGCTCTCAATTGTGGACGTTGGCTACGACACACTTCCGACTATGACACCTGACGCGTATCCACAAAGTATGTGGGAGGCAGTTGAGGCATCACCTATGCGCTGCGCGGATGCTACGCTCACTGAAAGAATGATTGCGCGTATTGTGGCGGCGAAACATGAGGGTGATACATGTGGGGGCGTGTTCGAGGTTGTCGCCTTTGGCGTTCCCATCGGTCTCGGCAGTTTTAGCCAGTGGGACCGTCGACTAAGCGCGCGTTTAGGCATGGCGATGATGAGCATTCCGTCGGTAAAAGCGATGGAGGTCGGCGCGGGATTTGGTGCTACGCGCACCACAGGTTCACATGTCCACGATGTATTGCGACACGAGGAAAACGGACACTGGTCTCACTTGACCAATAACGCAGGTGGAGTTGAAGGTGGTATTACAAATGGAGAGCCACTTGCGATCCGTGTTGGTGTGAAACCAATACCAACCTTAGCACATCCCTTACCCTCGGTAGACTTAGCAACGGGCGAGAATATCGACCAGAGTCGTTATGAACGTAGCGACGTATGCGTTGTACCAGCAGCAGGCGTCGTCGGCGAGGCTATGATGACGATAGTGCTTACCGAAGCGTTGCTTGAGAAATTCGGTGGCGACAGCATCGAAGAGACACTACGCAATTTCAAAAATAACGTGTAGGGACGGTATTCATCACGTCCGTCTTGGCCTATTAAGATGGCAAGACGGACGCGATGAATACCGTCCCTACTTGCCAATGAAGGCCAGCAATGATACAATCGCGCTAGCTTAAATGTATATATCAAGATATATCAGAGCAGAGGATGCTTTTATGGAAATAAGTGCAAGTATACGCAAACTTACTTTGATTTTCATCGCGCTTTTTATTGGCTTGAGTGCTGGCCTTGTTTATTGGCAAGTTGTCGTAGCGCAGCAGGTGGCGGCAAATCCACATAATAGCCGCCCCTATCTTAACAGTAATGCTCCTGTACGCGGAAAAATCTATGATCGTAATGGTGTTCTGCTTGCTGATAATGTGCCTGCTCCAAACGGTGGTTTTGTACGTCGCTACACTGATCCTTCGCTTGCCCCATTGATAGGATACTATGTCGCTAACTATCTGCCCACAGGCATTGAGGCACAATACGACGACTATCTAAGTGGTCGAAAAGGCTTGACTGCTCTTGATAATACAATTAACAAAACGCTCCATCGTCCACCCGTTGGTGATAATATCTACCTCACCATTGACGAGCGCATTCAAAAAATTGTCAATCAAGATTTCGATACGCCAATTGTTATCGACAATGTGAACACGTTTCAATCAGATCGAGGCTCGGTTATTGTAACAGACCCGCATACAGGCGAGGTCTTAGCGATGCTCAGTCGTCCCTACTTTGATCCAAACAAGATGATATCGACGCTTTCAACGGGCGATCTAAGCTACTACAATGCACTTGCGAACGACAGAAAAGCGAGTGCACTGATTGAACGGCCTATCCAAAGTACATATATTCCTGGCTCAACATATAAGACAATGACGCTTGTTGCGGGGCTTGACTCTGGTGCCACGACCCTTGACACGCCGTTTAGCAAAGAGCAAGCGTTAGGGCCTGTGACCTATAACGGCCATAATATAGGTCCAATTGGTAATAATATTCAAGACTATACAATTCGTTTTCCTGTAACCACCGAATATGGCTTCTCTCACTCTGACAACATAATTTATGCACAGATTGGCGTAAAAACAGGTGCGCAAGCATGGCTTGATTACAACAAACGTTTCTACGTCGGTTCACAAATTCCCTTTGATCTTCCAGTACAACCGAGTAGCGTTGAGGGTCAACCATTTGAGGATGTCAACCTCGCGTCTGGTGCGTTTGGTCAAGGCTATGATACTGTGACGCCAATGCAGATGTCGGTGTTAGATAATGCTATCGCGAATGACGGTCAGCTTATGCGTCCAATGCTACTGCAAAAAATTCTGGATCCTAACCAGACGCAAATAGAGAAGTACGATGCTCAACCTCTTGGCTCTGCTCCACACATGTCACAACAAACCGCGCGCAGTGTACGACGCGCGATGTTGGGTGTTGTACGATGTGGCTCCGGCTCCTTGAGTATTGTCAAGCTAGGAACATCACAATATACGATTATTGGCAAAACGGGAACTGCTGAGGTTGGTGGAGGTCTACCTGCGAATGCATGGTTAATTACTCAGGCTCCTTATGATGTGAACAATCCCGCTACGATGCCAAAGCTCACTATCGTCGCTATGAAGGAAAACGCTGGCGAGGGTGGTGCTGCGACCGGTCCAATGATCACACAGATGTACAATGACATTTTCAATAATGTTATAAAGGTGACGGCTCCAACACCTCCGCCATTCAACTATTGTTGCTCGACAAAGCTGTTGCAGATCGGTTGGCCTAAACCTTCCAAAACCCTGTACTCAAACAAATGGGACGGGTCTGATTGACCACACCTCGCTCACCAACAGGGTATGGTCAATCAGACCCGTCCCATTTGTTTCATAGGGTAAAACGGGCTACACATACCATAAATGAAATTCGCGTCGTTCATTACAGAGATTCCTATGCAATAGGAATCTCTGCTTTTTTTGCCCTGTTTCTGAAGAAGGTAAAAATATGGTACACTGGGAACATCGCTACCTGTTGGGCACGATGGTATTCACGGTCGCGGGCGACGTTGTGCGCGACTTTGATGACGAATATGAAGCATGGAGTTGGTTGGAAAGAGAGGGCTGGGGACTGGTCGCTATCGCGCCGCCCGATCCTGTACGACCAGGAGTATGCAAATACTACTTTAAGCGGCAACGTCCTCCGGTAGCAGCACGTACACCGATTACAGCGGCCCAGCCGGTTGTTGAGCCGAGATATAAAGGACGATAACGAACATATATGGCATCTTCCTGGCGTTCACCACTCGATCCCGAACGGGTCATGCAGGTTTCTGTCACACACTGGCAGCGCGACGAGCAGGTGCTGCGCGACGAACAGTTGACGATTGAAGAACCGTTGGAACTGCGCATTGCTCATCGCAGCCTCGCGATTATTATGCGCACACCCGGTCATGATCGCGAACTGGCAATGGGCTTTCTCCTTACCGAGGGCGTCATCTCCTCCTCTAATGAAGTAGTATCTCTGGAGGAGGATACCGATGACGATGGCCTACCGCTTGCCAACGTACTCAATATCACGTTACGTAGCGAACGCCAACAAGGAGCATTGCAGGCCCAACCGGTAGCATTTGAACGACACTTTGCTGTCTCTGCGAGCTGTGGTCTTTGCGGCAAAAATAGTATTGCCGACCTGATGACCACAACTCCTCCTCTAGAATCCAATACCTCGCGTTTTTCGTCAGGTATGCTCTACGAACTTGCGCACCATCTACGTGCTAAGCAGACAGTGTTTCAC
>CAXTUE010000535.1:0-3504 GCA_964247355.1 uncultured Ktedonobacteraceae bacterium
GCCAAGTCCCTCATCACGCACAGCAACACGCACACTCTCGGTTCCATTGCCATCTTTTTCGCACTTCAATGATACAGCAACGGGTTTATCCACTTCTGAATATTTTAGTGCATTTGTCAGATAGTTTATCAACACCTGAGCAATACGGTCAGCATCGGCAATTACTGGCAAAGGCTTATCGGTAGAGGGAAGAGAAAGCGAAATTGTACGATTGGGAAATGCCTTTTGCTGTTCAGAAACCGTTTCCGAAACAACCGAAACGAGATCGCTTGGTTCTTTGCGCAGGTGCAGTTGTAGCTTGCCCGTTTGAATACGAGACATATCAATCAAATCACCAACGAGACGATTGAGCACTCCAACCTGTCGCTCGGCACGTGAGAGCATGTCATAGGATGCATCAATCTTATTGGCCGTCGCCTCGGCTACAGGCTCAGCAGTAACAGTTTTCAAGCGCCGTTTTGCAAGCTGTACGTTGGCTTTAATCGTCGTCAAAGGCGTTCTTAGCTCATGGCTTGCGATGCCCAGAAATTCTTCCATGCGACGGTTCGCTTCTTGTAGCGCAACCTCGCGGCCTCGCGCCTCCGCTTGCTCTGCCAGTAAACGTTGCCGCTCAATGACTAGTGCTGAAAGTGTTGCCACAGCACTGGCTAGAGCAACCTCACTCTGCGTGTAAACATGTTCTATGGCCCCATAATCCAATGTGAGCAAACCAACGATGCGCTCACCTATGCATAAAGGCGCGAGCAACATAACTTTTATGTTATAAGGGTTAGGCATCGCATTCAGTGGCGACTGCATCATATCCAGGACAAGAACTTCACCGGAACGTAACCGTGCGATGGCCTCTTGGGGCATCGTATGTAGCAAGTTTGCCTGCTGTTCTTGCTCTTGCCACCATACCGCCTCTTGTTCTGACGACAAACCAATAACACTTATCGGACGAAGCAGAGTTGTCTCTGACTCAACAACAAAAAGACCTACACGTTGACAATCAAGAATGTTGCATGTTAGTGTCGTCAGTCTTTGCCCAACTGCATACATTTCGTCTTGCTCTACCTCGTTAGTATGAGGCAGTTGCACAAGAGCCTGAGCCATTGTCAGCAAGCCTGTAAGCGATGCATGGGTGCGCTGCTCCAGGCGGCGACGATTCGTCACATCACGGACCACCATGACACCACCCGTCACATGACCCTGTGCATCACGGAAAGGTGCCCCACTAATATTAATAGAGAGCAGACGCCCATCCAGTGCTCGGATCGTCGCGTCCGTAGCGGTTATGCCTTTAAGGATTTCTCCACGTAAAATACGTCGTGTAGGTTGTAGTCCTTCCGGCAACAGTTCGCCTTGCTCGTCACGTATCTCAAGGAGTCGCAGTCGTTGCTCTACAGGGAGTGTTGCATAGTCAGGGTAGTTATCAAGGGCGAGCAGTTCCCGCACCGCGTCATTCGTTTGTACAAGATTGCCTTCCTGGTCATATACAACCACAGCATCAACCATAGAGGCAAAGACTATTTCTAACAAATCATTATGTACCTCTGCACTTCCACCCGGTTCATGCTCTATTTCCTGTCTATTCTTGCTTTTTCGCTTTCCGTTTGTTCCATGTCTCGCGTTAGAATGATGCTTAACCTCGTGCATTATATTTAAATTATCGTTATAAGGCATAGTATTCCCTTGTAGTACAATCTGTTGCAATAGTAATAGTACGAATAGAGAAACACAAACAGATACAAGGAGGAATGGATGACGAACATTTCCAGTCGCAGAGCTTACACCGCAGAACTCGCGACATTTGTAGCAACACTGCACCAAGCTATGTTGCCGGAAGAGGTGCAAGAACGCGTACGTTACCTGTTACTTGATTATCTCGCGGTAACATTGCGCGGTTCACGCTTGCCCTCAAGTCTTGCTGCATACAAAATGCTTGAGACACTACCCGGAGCATATCTAACGCAAGGTGTCACTCTACTTGGGCGCGAACAACGGGTCGAGGCATCATGGGCGGCACTGGTCAATGGAGTAGCGGCACACGGTTTGGAGATGGACGATGTAGAAAATCGCTCATCTCTGCATCCCGGTGTGGTCGTCTTTCCTGCTGCTCTTGCGCTTGCCGAGCAACTTTCCTCCTCGCTCGCTGATTTTTACGCCGCGATTGTCGCGGGCTATGAGGTAACGTTGCGTGTCGGTGCCGCGCTTCAGCCAGCATCAACATATGAACGCGGTTTCCATCCAACCGCGATTTGTGGCGCATTGGGGGCAGCCGCGGCTAGCGCACGCCTTTTACGTCTTTCTCCACAACAAACAAACATGGCACTGGGTATCGCAGGTAGTATGGCGTCGGGTTCGATGGCCTATCTCGATAATGGTGCATGGACAAAACGTCTTCATCCCGGTTGGTCCTCTCATGCAGGTATGATGGCCGCTCGTTTAGCGATGACGGACTTTGTTGGTCCAGCAAATATCCTCGAAAGTCGCTACGGTCTGCTTCACGCCTATTCGTCGGCAAGCGATATTCAGCAATTAGAGGCGACATTCGCAGGAGAGTACGCGATCATGGATGTATCACTGAAACCATATGCCTGTTGTCGTTACATGCATGGTCCAATTGATTGTCTGCTGTCTATCTACTCTAAGGAACATCCTGATGTGCAGCACATCAAACGCATTCGCTGTGGTCTCGCAACTGGCGGTCATGGTCTTGTAGTTGACCCTATCGAGCAAAAGCGCAAGGCACATTCAATCGTCGATGCGCAGTTCAGTATGCCTTATGGTGCTGCGATTGCACTTGTGACTGGACAAGCTGGCCTCACTGTTTTTACAAACGAATGGATACAGAACTCGACGGTGCAAGCACTTATGCAGCGTGTAGAATGTTATGCCTCATCTGAGATCGATAAATACTATCCTGACGAGTGGCGAGCCGTTGCAAGCGTCGAGATGCTCGACGGAACCGTCTATAGAGCATCGTCACGCTTTGCTCTAGGAGACCCGCACAACCCGCTCAGTTGGGAACAACTTATAGCACGCTTCCATGAACTCGTGCAACCCATTCTTCAGAGCGACAGCAAGCGACAAGCTATAATCACAAGCGTACAACAGTTTAGAAGTCTTGAGGCGGTTATGCTCGCATTAAGGTCTGATGACACTTTTTAAGCTGATAAGACGTGGTATCAGTGTACAAATTATAACTCGACACCACATGAAGGAGCATTTTCATGGCAATGCACACTCCCAAAGACCTGTTTATACACGAACTAAGTGATCTCTTTGATGCAGAGCAAAAGCTCTCAAAAATACTTCCTACGCTTGCCCAACAAAGTAATCACGATGAAGTCAAGGAAGCGTTTGAGCAGCATGAAGCGGAGACGCTACAGCAGATTAGCAACCTGGAACAGTGTTTTCATGCTGTAGGTGTTACTCCTGAAACATCACCATGTCAGGCCGTTGCAGGCATGAAGGCGGAGCACGATAGCTTTATGAAGGAGACGCCCTCCGCCGATATTC
>CAXTUE010000536.1:0-3503 GCA_964247355.1 uncultured Ktedonobacteraceae bacterium
GGAATTGCTTGCGTTGGAAATGAGGTCGGTTGTAGATGGCACTGCTTGAAGAACTGAAGCCGGGTACGCTGGTCAAGGGTTTGTTGCCGACTGGCATTGTGACGATTATCGAGGTCAAACGGCATGGCTCTGTGGGGGCCGAACTTACCTATATAGATGCGAGTGGTCGGCTGGGCAGTGAGCTTGTGTATGCGGAGAGCGCGGATTCACTTGAAATTGCCTCTGATGGACTGCCGTGGAGCTTTGATGCTGATGGCGCGACCTTCCGTTTGACCTCTGAGGCGTACCGTATTCATCTGGCCTACCTGTTTGATCCACTGATCGCTGTTCATACCTCGTTGATTGAGCCTCTGCCACACCAGATTACGGCTGTCTATGACTCTATGTTGAGCAAGCAACCACTACGCTATTTGCTAGCCGATGACCCTGGCGCGGGCAAAACGATTATGACGGGCCTATTGATTAAGGAACTAATGATTCGTGGCGATCTCCATCGTTGCCTGATTGTCTCCCCTGGCAATCTGGTGGAGCAGTGGCAGGATGAGTTGCAGCGCAAGTTTCATATAGCCTTTGACATCCTGACGAATGATCGTTTAGAGGCGTCGGTGTCGGGCAATGTGTTCGCGGAGATGCCGTTGTGCATTGCGCGGCTGGATAAGCTGTCGCGCGACGAGTCGGTGCGGGCGCGATTGGAGCAGACCGAGTGGGACCTGATCGTCGTTGATGAGGCGCACAAGATGTCGGCGAGCTTTACGGGAGGCGATATCAAATATACGAAACGCTACCAGCTTGGTGAGTTGCTTGGCAGCGTGACGCGTCACCTGCTGTTGTTGACTGCGACGCCGCATAATGGCAAGGAAGAAGATTTTCAACTGTTTCTGAAACTGCTGGACACAGACCGCTTTGAGGGCAAGTTTCGCGACGGTGTGCATAAGGTCGATGTGACCGATTTGATGCGGCACCTTGTCAAAGAGCAACTATATAAATTCGATGGCACACCCCTGTTCCCCGAACGACTCGCCTATACCGTCAATTACCAACTTTCGGGCCTAGAAGAGACGTTGTATGTCGAGGTGACAGACTATGTGCGACAGGAGTTTAATCGTGCCGACGCGCTTGAGAGCAATGGACGCAAAGGCACGATTGGCTTCGCGTTGACGACATTGCAGCGTCGTTTGGCTTCGTCGCCGGAAGCTATTTATCAATCGTTACGACGCAGACGCGAACGGCTTGAGCATCGCTTGCGTGAAGCGCAATTGGTAAGACAAGATGAGCTTGTACCGCTAGAATTGTTTCGCGATGTGCCGTTGTTGACGGATGACGACCTGGACGACCTGGATGATGCGCCTGATGCGGAGGTCGAGGCGGTTGAAGCACGAATCGTCGATCAGGCTTCGGCAGCGCGCACAATTGCCGAATTGAGGATGGAAATCGCGATACTGGTTCGGCTGGAGGAACTGGCGCAACAGGTACGACGAAGTGGAACGGATCGCAAATGGGAGAGCCTTGCCACACTGCTGCAAAACAAGGCAGAGATGTTCGATGCGGACGGCTACCGGCGCAAACTGGTGATCTTTACCGAACATCGCGACACGCTCAACTACCTGACGGAACGCATTCGTATTCTGCTGGGGAAGCAAGAGGCCGTGGTGACGATACACGGGGCGATGAATCGCGAGGAACGGTTACATGCGCAACATAGCTTCACACAACTTTCGCATGTGCAGGTGCTGGTTGCAACCGACGCGGCTGGCGAGGGCATCAACCTGCAACGCGCACACCTGATGGTCAATTATGACCTGCCGTGGAATCCCAATCGATTGGAACAACGCTTTGGACGCATTCATCGTATCGGGCAGACAGAGGTATGTCACCTGTGGAACCTTGTAGCGAATGAGACGCGCGAGGGCGAGGTGTTTGCAACATTACTCAGGAAGTTGGAAGAGGAGCGAGACGCGCTTGGCGGCAAGGTCTTTGATGTGCTGGGCAAGGTGCTGTTTGATAATCGTCCGCTACGTGAGCTGATCGTGGAGGCGATTCGCTATGGCGATAGTCCCGCGACACGGGCAAAACTGCATTACGTGGTGGATGAGGCACTGGACCACGAGCATCTACAGGCGTTGTTGGAAGAGCGGGCGTTGGCACATGAGGTGATGGACGTGGTGCGGGTGCGCCAGATACGTGAAGATATGGAGCGAGCGGCGGCGCGACGACTGCAACCACATTTCATCGCATCCTTTTTTCTTGAGGCACTCAAACGTCTGGGTGGAAAATATTATGAACGCGAACGTGGACGCTACGAGATTACGCATGTGCCAAGCGCGATTCGGAACCGGATTCCGCGCAGTGATAGCAGGGCAAGTATTCTACGGCAATATGAGCGGATCGTGTTTGAGAAGGAACTGGTCTCTGTCCAGGGAAAACCTTCGGCATTGCTTATCTGTCCAGGTCAACCGCTCTTAGATGTCACAATTGACCTGTTGCTGGAACAGAACCGCGATGTATTGACACAAGGGGCTGTGCTGGTGAATCCGAACGATGATGGTGACGAGGTGCGGGTGCTGTTTTATCTCGAACACACCATTCAGGACGCAGGTGTCGATACAACAGGCAAACGGCGTGCAGTCTCGCGTCAATTGCAGTTTGTAGAGTTAGATTCTACTGGCACAATCTCCTCGGCTGGCTATGCGCCATTCCTGGATTATCGTCCACTGCGGGAGGAAGAGCAGAATTTGCTGCCAGCGTTACGGGCGGTGTCGTGGCTCAAGGGCGACTTGGAAGAGCAGGCACGAACGTATGCGATCACGCAACTGGTGCCGCATCACCTGATAGAAGTGAAGCAGCGACGTGAGGAACAGGTCAACAAGACGATGGGGGCGGTCAACGAGCGTCTCACCAAAGAGATGAGCTACTGGGATGCGCGCGCCGTGAAGTTGGAGGCACAGGAGGCAGAGGGCAAAACCAATGCACGTGTCAATTCGCAAAAGGCCAGAGACCGCACGAATGATCTCGAAGCGCGTTTGACGCGTCGTATGCAGGAACTAGAGCAAGAGCGACGCGTCTCGCCATTGCCACCCGTTGTCGTAGGGGGAGTGCTGGTCGTACCGCAGGGCTTGCTCGACAGGCATATGGCGGTGGAGTCTGATAGCGTCGCCTTATTCGCACGAGAGAGCGCACGAAGCGAACATATCGCGATGCAGGCCGTAATGGAAATCGAGCGAGAGCTAGGCTTTGTGCCGCGTGATGTGAGTGCCGACAAGTGTGGCTATGATATCGAGTCGAGTGTGCCTGGAACGGGAAAGTTGCGTTTTCTTGAGGTCAAGGGACGCGTTCAGGGTGCGGAGACCGTGATTGTGACGCGCAACGAAGTATTGACGGCCCTCAACAAGCCCGAAGACTTTTATCTCGTTGTAGTCGAGATTGGTGAAGAGGAGGCGACGGTCTCCTATATGAGCAAGCCATTTCAGCGCGAACCCGATTTCGATGCCACGAGCGTTGTGTAT
>CAXTUE010000537.1:0-3494 GCA_964247355.1 uncultured Ktedonobacteraceae bacterium
TTTCCAGTCTGTATGAGAATACTATACTACAGGTGCGGTCTAGCCCACCGCCTTCATCTGCCTTCTTCTCATCTCTATACTACCTGACTGCTCTATGCTCAGGTCTGTAGAACTAGGAAGCAGGGAGGTGCGTCGTTGTCATGCGCTCCCAACACCTGTCGGATGGCACACTCTATCGCATCTTCCATTCTATGGCTATTGAATTTAAAGGAAATTTGGTGTTATGGCGAAAGCAAGAGAATCTATGATTGCGGAACAACTCCCCTCTAATAATGACCCAGACAAACAAACTCCACCTGAGACGCAAGCGGGTAATGATGGTAATTCCGGTAATAATGGTAATGGCAAAAAAGCAATTAATGGTGCCCATGACGGTGGCTATGGCGGTCAGAATATTCAGATTCTCGAAGGCTTAGAGGCCGTACGCGTACGACCAGGTATGTATATCGGCGCAACTGATCAACGCGGCCTGCACCATCTCATCTATGAAGTTGTGGATAACAGTATCGACGAGGTGATGGCGGGCGAAGCCGATACTGTGCGCGTCATTATTCACTCCGATAGCTCTGTGACGATCAGCGATAACGGACGCGGCATTCCCGTGGACGAGCATCACCAGCGCCCCGGCATGTCCACGCTTGAGGTCGTCATGACCGTTCTTCATGCTGGTGGTAAGTTCGGTGGTGGCGGCTATCAAATTAGTAGTGGCCTGCACGGTGTCGGCGTCTCAGTCGTCAACGCCCTCTCCGAGTGGTGTCAGGTCGATGTAAAACGCGAGGGCCGTCTGTGGCGACAACGCTACGAAAAAGGTATTCCTGTGACTCTGCTGCTCGATGTTGGGCCAGCCGAAGGCACCGGTACCGAGACATCCTTCTTGCCTGACCTGACAGTGATGGAGACGCGCGACTTTAGCTTCGATATTCTGGAGCAGCGTTTCCGCGAAATGGCCTATCTCAACCGTGGCTTGACCATCGCTCTGATTGACGAACGCACCGACCGCGAGGCAACATTCTACTTCGAGGGTGGCCTTGTCTCGTTTGTGCGCTACCTCAACAAGAACCGTGCCAAGCTACAGGCACGGCCCGTCAGCACGATTCGCGAAATCGACGGCATGAAGGTCGAGCTAGCGGTGCAGTACAACGATAGCTGGACCTGCACCGAGTTCTCGTTCGCCAACGGCATCAATACCATTGACGGCGGTATGCACATCACCGGCTTCCGTAGCGCTCTTACGCGTACGCTCAACGACTACGCGCGTAAAGCCAATATTCTCAAGGAGAAGGATGGCAACCTCACAGGTGACGATGTGCGTCAGGGCTTGACCGCCGTCGTCAGCGTCAAGATTCCTAATCCGCAATTTGAGGCCCAGACCAAAAGCAAACTCAATAACGCCGAGGTGCGTCCTGTCGTCGAGACCATCACCGCCGAAATGCTCACGCGCTATCTCGAAGAGACGCCGAGCGAGGCCAAAGCCATCATCGAGAAGTGTCTGCTCTCCGCCAAAGCGCGCGAGGCTGCCCGTGCCGCCCGCGACCTCGTGCAGCGCAAAAACGTGCTCGATACCACCCTTCCTGGCAAACTAGCCGACTGCTCCGAGCGCAACCCCGACCGCTGTGAACTGTACTTGGTTGAGGGGGACTCTGCAGGCGGAAGTGCTAAGCAAGGGCGCGACCGTCACTTCCAGGCAATTCTGCCACTTCGTGGCAAAATCTTGAACGTTGAGCGCGTCGGTCTTGATAGAGTGCTCAAGAGCGAAGAGGTCAAGAACATCATTACCGCCATCGGCGTTGGTATCGACGAGCATTTCAACTTGGCGAAATTGCGCTATGGCCGCATCGTTATCATGTGCGACGCCGATGTTGACGGCGCGCACATTCGCACATTGCTGCTCACCTTCTTCTTCCGTCACATGCCCGATATCATCAACAACGGCCACCTGTTCATTGCCCAACCGCCACTCTTTCACGTCAAGGTTGGCAAGCAGACGCGCTACGTTTACACATCCGAAGAGCGTGACGCCATCGTTGAGGAGTATAAAGCGTCGCACAGCGGCAAGGAGCCAGAGGTTGGTCGCTACAAAGGTCTTGGTGAAATGAACCCCGAAACGCTCTGGGACACTACAATGGACCCAGGCAAACGTACCATTCTGCAGGTGGGCATCGAAGAGGCCATCGAAGCCGACAAAATCTTCAATATGCTCATGGGCGACGAAGTGGCTCCACGCAAACGCTTCATTGAGAGTCACGCGAAAAGCGCGAATCTGGATATATAAAACAGGTGTTCTTCACTCGGTATTTGGTATCTACTCCCGAATACTGGGTGAAGAACACCTTCTTTCCACTCCCCCAAATATGCTATTTTGTCCCTATTTCGTAGACAATTGCCAGCGAAAGGACTACGATTATATCGAAATGTATCATTATTTCGATTTGGAGGTAGTTTATGTCTTCACCATTTCAGGCAGTGCGAGCTTCGTTTGCTTGTCCTCGTTGTAAAGTTGTATTACCTCTGAACGAAACGGCCTGTTACAATTGCGGCTATCGCTTGACGCCCGTCTCATCAAGCCTCCCAATCACGAGTGTCAAAACAGCTATTACTCCTCAGATGATAGGGGAGCAAAAACAGGGCATAAGTAAGCGCGCCGGACTTGCCTATTTTGGAGTTACACTCCTCGTCATTCTCCTTTTCAGCTTTGCTGGTTTACGGGCCGCAGGTGTCTCGCTATCATCTTTGATGCCATCTCCATCTACACATCCTTCGGGAACTGGTGCTCTCAAAGAGTCTTATCCCACAACACAAGGTACGCCCCTTTTCTCTGACAAATTTGCTAACAATAGCTCAGGCTGGAATCAGCAAAGTGTTCGAGGCAGTTATACAGTGACGCTCGGTAGTGGTGTGCTTGCATTAGAAAATGACAAACAGAGTTTATTGTGGGAAGCGTTACCTGGTACACAAACCTACTCTAATTTTCAACTTACGGTAGACGCCAAACTTTCCAAAGGCGACGCCAATAATGGCTATGGCGTCTATATTCGCGGTGCCGCAAGTCAGGGAAACGAGCTAGCAACCTACTATCGCTTTGAACTCTACGGTGATAGCTCATACGCTATTTTCAAGGGTAGTACTGATGCGACAGGTAAAACCGTCGATACAAAACTGGTTGACTTCCTTGTAAATTCTGCTATCGCCAAACAAGGCGCGATCAATCATATTAGAATTATTGCACGAGGCCCCAAATTGTCCTTTGTCGTCAACGATCACCTGCTACAGACTGTGACAGATACAAACTACACTAGTGGCTCAATTGCCCTCTTCGTCTCGAATCTACCCGAAGCCAAACCAGGAGCACAAGCGCAATTCTCTAATCTTGCCGTGTATGGACTATAACCCAAATTGAGCATGATATGCTCCAGGTAGGAACCAATGATGGTGTTTCACAAATTATGCTAGAGGTAGGGACCGCATTCATCGCGTCCGTTTGCTGATGTGAGAGG
>CAXTUE010000538.1:0-3493 GCA_964247355.1 uncultured Ktedonobacteraceae bacterium
CTGCGACCTCCGGGTTATGAGCCCGACGAGCTAACCACTGCTCTATCCCGCGTCACTGGATGTATTTTACTACATTTTGTGCATGTTGTCAATGCTATATGAAAAACCCAAATGTCCTCATTCACAAGGGGGGATGAACATGATACAATGGTCTCATCATAAATTGGCATGACCTAGGGACAAGTTGCGTTTCAAGTAAAGGGCGCGTCTCTCGACTGCTCACGGGCAGACATAGCACACACTAACGAAGCGGATATATATATTCTATTATGCTAGACATCATCATCACGCTGGCGCAGGCATTTCGTGCGCAGCACAAACAATTGTATATGGTAGGCGGTACAGTGCGCGATGTGTTGCTGCATCGTGGGCAATCCGCGGATGCCGACCTTGCAACGGATGCGCGGCCCGACGAGATAAAACGTCTGGTGGCGCCGACCCGTCCCAGCGCGATTGTCCTGGTAGGCGAACGCTTTGGCACGGTGCGACTCCACTATGATACAAATATTGTCGAGATCACCACATTTCGTAGCGAACAGTATAACGCGGAGTCGCGCAAGCCAGAGGTATGCTTTGGGGATAGCCTGGAAGAGGACCTGCAACGCCGCGACTTTACGATTAACGCGATGGCACGCGACCCACTCAACGGCCATATCATCGACCTCTTTGGTGGACGCCGCGACCTCGACGCGCACGTTCTACGCGCCGTTGGTGAGGAGGCGGACAAACGCTTCGATGAGGACCCACTACGCCTGCTTCGTGCGGTGCGCTTCGCCGCGCAACTCGACTTTTCTATTGAGCATGAGACACAAGCCTCAATCGGGCGACAGGCAACAAAACTGCAAAAAATCAGTCGCGAACGTATCCGCGACGAAATGAATAAACTACTGCTCTCCGACCATCCCGATAAGGGTCTCAACCTGCTTGTGGAGTTAGGCTTGATGGAATGGATTGTGCCGGAGGTATTAGAGTTGCGCGGTGTGAGCCAGCAACCGACGATGGCGCGCGCGCTGCATACAAAAGATGTGTATGCGCATGTCCTGCGCGTTGTCGAGCGTTCCGCACCGCGCCTGACCTCACGATGGAGCGCGCTCCTGCACGATATCGCGAAGCCGCGCACAAGGACGGTCAAGGATAACGAGATACACTTCTTTGGACACGAAGACATCGGGGCGTACATGGCGCGTGACATCCTTAAACGCCTGCACTTCGACCATAATTTCATCGACAAGGTATCGCTGCTTGTGCGCTTGCACATGCGGGCCAACGCCTATAGTTCGGAGTGGACGGATGGCGCGGTACGTCGCCTGATGCTCGAAAGCGGTGATAGCTTTGCGGACTTGCTTGAACTTTCACGCGCGGACATCACAAGTTACCGGACGGACAAGGTAAATCGCGCCGAGGCCCGCGTTTCAGAGCTTGGGGAACGGGCACAGCATCTACAAGAAGAGGCCGAACGTGTTCCGCTAAAAAGCCCGCTTGACGGCAACGAACTGATGGAGATGTTCCAGCTTGGGCCTGGTCCCTGGCTACGACCCATCAAAGAGCAGTTATTAAGCCTTGTAATTGATGGTGTGCTCGCGCCCGATGATAAAGCGAGTGCGGCCAAAATTGCGAAGGACCTATTAGACGCACAGTAGTATATTCCACGGAGATAAAGCATATGGCAAATGAACAACCAGACATTGAGACGCCGGGGGTAAATGGAACAGGAAAGCAGATGCAAGCGCGTATCGTTCCTGCGCCCGCGCCTACAAATAAATCGACTTCATCGCCAAGTAAGAAAAAGGGTAAAGGCAAAGGGAATGCGCCCCGTGTTGGTGGAACTGCGGTACCGGGGGCGAAATCAACGCTACCGAAACAAATCTCGTCCACCAACGACCAGAGTCAGCAGCAGGCCGAGAACTCGAACCGTACGATGCGCCGCCGCATGGAGCAGCTAGGTACGGGTCCAGCCAGCGCGGACGAGCGAGGGAAAACGCTGCAAGAGCGGCGCAAAAAGCAACTTGACCGCCGCAAAGAAAAGCTAGAGGAGAGGCGCGCTCAGTTGCGCAAGTCTATGCCCAGTGGTGGTAGGCTCACGCTCGGTAGCAGGAACACGTACTTTATTATCGCTGTTGTGGCGATTGTCGTGTTGCTCATCGTGGCCTTCATTCTCTTGCGCCAGTTCCATGTAATTGGGTAGAGGTTTTTTCAATGCCCTTGCTCAATGCCAATAATTGGCATTGAGCAAGGGCATTGAAAAAACTGTTTAATCCAACAGTTCGGAAATGATATCCAGCAATTTGTTTATGTCTACAGGCTTGCTCATACCTACGATGTGACGATTGCCGATATCGTGTTGCAGGACGCCGGCAGTGATGAGAATTGCTGGAGTGTGCGAAAACTGGGGCATAGTGTGCAAGATATCATAGAGTTCGAGGCCAGTCATGGTGGGCAGGTGATAATCCAGGAGCAGTAGGTCAGGGATTATGTCTTCGACGATTTCCAGGGCTTGTGCGCCACTTGTCGCGAGGACAGGATTGTATATTTGCTCCTCGGCAAGCGTTTGCACGAACATTTCGCCGATAGAAGGATCGTCCTCAACAATCAGGATAGTTTTTACTGATGCCTGCACCGTATGTATTGGGATTTCCTCATTGGTAGCCATGTTTTTCCTCATAGACACTATCGCATTGAGCATAGCAAGCGTGTACTTCTGTAGTACGTGTTCAGGGTAAAACAGGTTTCAGGGTGAGGAGAAACAAAAATTCGTGGTTGCCATCACGTCCGGTGATAGGCGAGTCGGTTGTATTCTTCACCTCAAAAGGTGTATGCAGTGGCACCCACTCGCGCAGTTCCCGCAATACGCGCTCATGAACGGCAGGATCGCTGATCACGCCGTTGCCACGATCAACCTCGGCTTTGCCGGCTTCAAATTGCGGCTTGACTAGCGCGACAATCCATGTGTCGAGCGATGCAACAAGCAAAGGAGCAAGTGCAGGCAGTACCAGGCGCAACGAGATAAACGAGACATCGATTACCGCGCACTGCATGAGTTCGGGCAGGGAGGTCAGGTGGCGAATATTGGTGTGCTCTCTCACGACCACGCGTGGATCGTTGCGCAATGTCCACGCGAGTTGTCCATGTCCAACGTCAACGGCATAGACTTTTGTGGCACCACGTTCTAAAAGGCATTGCGTGAAGCCACCCGTCGAGGCACCAACATCAATTGCAACGAGACCAGTCGGATCAAGCTGAAAGGTGTCCAGTGCTTTTTCGAGTTTGAGACCGCCGCGACTGACGAACTTGAGTTCGGGCGAGACATCGGCGATGCGACAATCAGTATCGAGCGTGAGCAGTGTTCCTGGCTTATCCACCATGCGCTCTCCCACATACACCTGTCCCGCCATAATCAGTGCGCGCGCCCGCTCACGGGTTGGTGCCAGTCCACGCCGCACCAGTGCTACATCTAACCGCTCTTTATTTGTCGCCATATGCACTCTCTTTATTT
>CAXTUE010000539.1:0-3485 GCA_964247355.1 uncultured Ktedonobacteraceae bacterium
TATTATAAGTTTTGCTTGTTTGTATACGTTTCACCTTGTATCAGAGTATTACATATAGAAGGAACGATGATGTTCCGTTGAAGTGATTGTAGTTCCAGAAAAGGAGAAACTTACAATGGCTGATGAGAATAAAGATTTAGGGACGCAGGGCCAGGAAAACGCCCTTAAAGGCAAATTAGATCAAGCAGTTGGCAAGGTACAACAGAAGGTTGGTCAGGCCACCGGCAATACTGAGATGGAAACAAAGGGCGATGCCAAACAAGTCGGTGGAACGGCGAAGTCTACCCTCGGCAATGCAGAGCAGAAGGTTGACGACGTTATCAACCCGGACAAGAAGTAGCTCTTTTTTATTGATACAACAATGTCACAGGCCACACCCGTTTGGGTGTAGCCTGTGACATTGTTGTATCAAACTATGGGTTATCCCACTCGCGCCCATCTTTTTGGATTAATTCATCCGCTTCTTTTGGTCCCCACGTCCCCGCGACATATGCATGTACCTGCGGCTTCTCCATCTTTTCCCATACTTTGGTAATGCTGTCAATCACAGCCCATGACGCTTCGATCTCGTCGCGACGAATAAAGAGTGTCGAGTCACCAAGCATACAGTCGGCGATTAGGCGTTCATACGCTTCTGGTGATGCTATGCCAAACGCTGTTTTGTATGAGAAGTTCATATCGACAGAGGCGAGGTGTTGTGCCGCGCCGGGTATCTTTGCAGCAAACTTTAGCGAAATACCGTCGTCGGGCTGAATACGAATAGTCAGACGATTCGGTACAAGTCCCTTTGTGTCTTCTGGATTATAGAGTTGATGTGGTACGCGTTTGAACTGAATTGCGACCTCAGTACTACGTGCGGGCAGACACTTGCCAGTACGAATGTAGAAGGGAACTCCCGACCAGCGCCAGTTTTCGATAAACAGCTTCAGCGCAACGTAAGTTTCTGTATGTGAGTTCGGATTGACACCCTGCTCTTCAAGATACCCGACGGTTGGCTTTCCATCAGTTACGCCCGCCGTGTATTGTCCACGCACCGTGTCCTGTTCTACTTGCTCCGGTGTGAGCAGAGGAATAGCCTGTACAAGCTTCACTTTCTCATTACGAATAGAATTTGCGTCAAACGCACCTGGAATCTCCATACAGGTGAGGCAGAGCACTTGCATGATGTGGTTTTGCACCATGTCACGAATAGCACCTTCGGACTCATAGTATTCAGAGCGTGATCCAATGCCTAAGCTCTCGGCGACCAGGATTTGCACATGATCGATGTAGTTGCGATTCCAGAGTGGCTCAAAAATACCATTAGCGAAGCGGAACGCAAGAATATTCTGGACCGTTTCCTTGCCCATGTAGTGGTCGATGCGGAAGATTTGGTCTTCACGGAACGACTGTCCAATATCTTCGTTCAGCTCTTTCGCAGATGCGAGATCATGTCCAAAGGGCTTCTCGATAATGATACGTGTCCAGCCATGTCCGTCCGGTCCCTGCTGCCAATCAGGTTGCGCTAGGCCAGCACGTCCTAAATGTCCAATAATCGTTGGGTCCATTTCGGGAGGCGTTGACAGGTAAAAAATGCGATTGCCTTTTGTGTCCTGTTCTTTGTCTAATGTATCGAGTAGCTCTGACAGCTTCTGATAGCCCGCGTCCTCATCCAGATTGCCCTGACAATAAAACAGCTTTTGCGCGAACGCTTGCTGCGCATCGGCGTCAAGTTTGTCATCCTCCGGCATAAACTTGTTGAGAGCTTCAAGAGCCATAGCGCGCCATTTCTCGTCATCAAGCGGTTTGCGAGCATACGCAACGATACAAAATCCTTCTCTTAATGGATGATCGTGCATGAGATGCGCAAGGGTTGGCAGTAATTTTCGTTGTGCAAGATCGCCTGTTGCACCAAAAATGACGATTGCACACGGCTCCGGTGTATGGCCTTCCTGCCATATCGCGTGTTGCTTAAGTGTATTTGCAACTTGAACGCCTTGTGTCATAATAGCTCCTCCAGTATAGATTTTTACAGTTTCTACTAGGTACACGGAATACAGGTGCATTTCGTATAAGCATTGCCTTTTGTATCGTACAATACATTCACACGACCCATGAAAGTATAGAGGTTTTGGGCGAAAAAATATGTCTCCATGCCTGAAAAAGCTAGAGACATATATTACAGCGTTGTAGCTACCAATCAAAAGGCAAGCCAACATAGTTTTCCGCAAGCGTGGTAGCCGATGCACGCGAACTGACGGTGTATTCGAGTTGCGCACGCTGCATACGTTGCTGAAATGCGTCGTCGTCGGGAAAGCGATGGAGCATTGAGGTCATCCACCAGGAAAAATGCTCTGTACGCCAGATGCGCCTTAAACATGTCGCTGAATACGCCTCCAATAACTGCGTCTGGTTCTGTTTGTAGAATGCAGTAAGCGCGTAGGAAAGATGACGAATATCCGCGACCGCTAGATTAAGGCCCTTTGCGCCCGTTGGTGGAACGATATGCGCGGCATCACCCGCGAGAAAGAGTTTGCTGTATTGCATTGGCTCGATGACAAAGCTGCGCATGGCCAGGATGCTTTTTTGTGTGACTGGCCCAACCTTTAGTTGCCAGTTGTCGTGCGTTACCAGTCGTGCTTGAAGTTGCTCCAGAATTCTTTCATTCGACCAGTTGGCGATATCGTCGGTTGGATCACATTGAATATACATGCGTTGCAGTTCTGGCGAACGTGTACTGACCAGCGCAAACCCTTGTTCCGAGTAGGCATAAATCAACTCGTGACATGAGGGTGGAGCTTGCATCAAAATACCGAGCCAGCCAAAGGGGTAGGAGCGCGAGAATACTTTTTGAATTGCGGAGGGAATAGATGCACGAGAAACGCCATGAAAACCATCGCAGCCCGCGATAAAATCGCAGTATATCTCTTGTGGCTCGTTTTCGTATGTAAAGGAAATACTTGGTCGCGTCGAAGTGACATCGTGTAGAGAAACGTTCTGGACGTTAAATAAAATTTGCCCTCCCTGCTGAAGACGTGCCACGATACAGTCCTTTATAACCTCGTGCTGTGGATACACAGTAACAGCTTTGCCACCGGTCAATGCTTGAAAGTCGATGCGATGGCCGTAGCCATCAAAGCGTAGCTCGATACCGTGATGTATAAAACCTTGACGCTTCATGCGTTCATCAATGCCCAACTGCGTCATCAGCTCGACCGTTCCCTGCTCCAACACACCGGCGCGAATTGTTGATTCAACATCCTCCCTACTCCGGCTTTCGAGCACGATAGAGTCGATGCCTTCCTTAGCAAGCAGAAGCGAGAGCAGCAACCCTGCTGGACCCGCACCGATGATTCCAACCTGTGTTCGCATAAAGAGACCTCATTTCCTATTTCATCTCACATTCAAGAAAGATAAAAGATACTCGCTGAACTCATCAGGTCGTTCTACGTTAGACAAGTGCGCTACCTCATCGAATAGGATGAGTTGACTCTCTGGAATAAGGG
>CAXTUE010000540.1:0-3482 GCA_964247355.1 uncultured Ktedonobacteraceae bacterium
AACGCCAGTCCTGGTACATCTGCTCATAACGCTGGCGGCTCACACCCTGCCAGTCGCCTTCGACCTGATTGGTCATACCCTGAATTTGTGGCTCGATGCTGTTGTTGATCTGATCGTTCAACTGAACAAAGACGCGACCCAATTGGCGAAGCAGGTCTGTATTAATATGAATTGTGCCCATGAAAAATGTTCCTCCATAATCGTGCGAACTATAGTATTGCGTTCGTCACATTTTTTTATAGTGTAGACTTCTTTCTGTGTGCAAGGAATAAATAAGCATTCATTTCATACATTCGTTGTCACACGTTCGTCTACTCATTTGCAGTATAAAGACTTGCACCAAATAGACAAAAATGCATGTAAGAAGTACGTACAGTAGCCTTTTTTTCCGTGCAGCAAAACCAATTTTTGTGGATAAGTACGTGTATAACATTGTGGATAAGTGAGGATAACTCCCACATAATGGTGGATAAGTGGGGGATAAGTTCAAAAAATGCTGGCTTTATGCTCTCTTTACGCTTAGTAGGCGTACAGAGATATCCACATATCCACATTACCCAAAAATAAGGGGAGTTGATTTAGCAAGCATTTTAGTCTACACTTTGGAAACACGCGAGAGTGGAGAGAGCAACACATCAACATACACCTCAGCATGCTGCGCCCAGTATGCCTTTGTGTTGAACATATGTGCAAATGAACGTGTTATAATGCACGGCAAGAAACAGAAAATAAACGCACCTATGTTCTCGGTTTTTTGATATCCTTAGCGTTGATTCTATCAACCTAGCTATATATTTGTCTAAATTCTGGTATTCAACTTACTTTTTATACCTGTAGATGGAGAGCGTAAGACGTGGAAAAGCTGTTACCGCAAAATATTGAGGCCGAAAGTAGCGTACTCGGCAGTATCATCATCGATCCAGAGGCAATCGTCCAGATCGCCGACTTTCTCTCGGCGGAGGATTTTTACCGTGACGCACACCGCACCATCTACGACGTTATCATTCAACTCTATGAGCAACAGCAGCCCGCCGACTTCATCACTATCTGCGACGAACTAGAGAGCCGGGGCAAGCTAGAGAGCGTGGGTGGTCCAAGCTATGTCACCTCGCTCATCAATCAGGTCCCGACCAGCGGCAACGTCGAATACTACGGACGCATCGTCGAACGCACTGCCATTCTGCGCCGCCTGATTCACGCCGCCGGAGAAATCGCCGCCACAGCCTATTCAGAGAGCGACGCCGATGTCGCACTCGAAAAGGCCGAACAGCTTATTTTCAACATCAGTCAACGCCATGCCCACGCCGACTTCTCGCCCCTGCGCGACATCCTCTCGGACTACATGTCCAAACTGGACCAACTGCACGAGCGACGCGGCAGCATCGTAGGCGTCCCCACTGGCTTCGCCGACCTCGACCGCATCACCGGAGGCTTGCAACGCTCGGATCTGGTTATTTTAGCTGCGCGACCCGCAATGGGAAAGTGCATTATTTATAGAACATTGATAGATGATCCCCTTACAGGGAAAAGAGTTTGTATAGAAGAATATATAAAAAATCAACTTTCACAAGTATTGAGCATTTCCGAAGAGGGCAAAATACGTGCAACTTCTATATCTCATTGGGTGGATAGTGGAGTACAACCTTGCTATCGCGTACAGACACGTTTAGGCAGAATGGTAGAAGTCACAGGACATCATCCCTTTCTTACGGTTCAGGGATGGAAACCATTGCATGATTTAAGCGTAGGACAGCGCATAGGTGTACCCACTTCTGTCCCTGTTTTTGGAACTGATGAGAGTTTTACCTTAGACAAAGCACGTCTTTTAGCGTACTTTATAGCCGAAGGTGCTCTTACAAGTCATTCACCGACATTTATCAACGCTGACCCAGTACTTGTCGAAGACTTTAAGAATATCATCAAAAATCATTTTCCTGTATGTGCTGTAAGACAACGAAAAAATGGTATTACTTATACAGTGGCAAGACCTATTAGCAGTTTGAGCAAAATAAATGGTCTTCCATCTAGGAATCCAGTAGTAGTATGGTTACGAGAACTAGGAATGATGGGCAAACTAGCAAAAGATAAGTTCTTTCCTGCTTGCGTTTGGACATGGAGTCGTCGCTACCTCGCTGAGTTCTTGCGCGCGCTCATGAGCTGTGATGGTTGTATCTACTCATTCAAGGGTGTACCAATCATTGAATTTACTGTCGCATCACAACAATTAGCCGCCGATGTAAACCATGCCTTTACACGTTTCGGCATCATTTCAAAGTATTGTCGTAAGGGCAACAATGCATGGCGCGTTGAAATTACATCGCCCGAAAGTGTACAGAAGTATCAGCGCGAGATTGGCTGGATTGGCGAGAAGACAACACACTTTGCTGAATACGAGCATGCTATAACGTCAAGAGGTGGTAACTATGGACATGCACCTAAAGACGTGTGGCAGATTATACGCGCCGATGCCCAGCAACAAGGCTTGTCTCTATCAAAGCTCGCTTATGTGAGTGGTCAAACAACCAAACAAGGCACATATGCAGGATATCACGCTCATACAAATCAAAGCATCTCTCGCAATCGCCTTTCAGCATTCGCAGACGCGCTTGATAGCCCAACACTACGCTTCATGGCTAGCCCAGACATTTATTGGGATGAGATTGTTTCTATCGAGGCTATCGGCGAACATCAAGTCTACGATCTAACGGTACCTGACGGAGCAAATTTTGTCGCGCAAGATGTATTTGTGCATAATACATCGTTCGCACTTAGCTTAGCCCATAACTCCGCTATCAAACACAAACAATCCATCGCCGTCTTCAGTCTTGAGATGAGCAAAGAACAACTCGTGCAACGCTTTCTGTCAATGGACGCTGGTATTGACCAGCAAAGGTTGCGTACAGGTTGGATTGAGGACGACGAGTGGGAACGCATCATCTACGCAATGGGTACCCTGTCCGAAGCAACCATCTGGATTGACGATACGGCAGGTATCTCCACAATGGAGATGCGTAGTAAAGCCCGCAGATTGCAAGCGGAACACGGCGTCGATCTGATCATCGTTGACTACCTGCAGCTTATGCAATCAACGGCAGGGGGAGCGCGGAACAAGAACCGCGAACAAGAAATATCCGAAATCAGCCGTAACCTCAAAGGGCTAGCGCGTGAAATCAACGTGCCAGTGTTGGCACTCGCGCAGTTGTCTCGTGCAGTTGAGAGTCGTTCGTCTAAGATACCTCAACTCTCAGATCTAAGAGAAAGCGGATGCCTAGCAGGAGACACACGTGTCTACCTGCCAGACGAAGGTGTTTATCGACCAATTGAGCAGCTAGTAGGCAAGAATGGATTTCGTGTATTGGCTCTAAACGAGGCAACGTGGCAACTCGAACCGCAACCAGTTACAAATGCATTCACGACTGGTATTAAGCCTGTATACAAGATGAAGACACGCTTGGGACGTTCTATTCGAGCAACAGGCAATC
>CAXTUE010000541.1:0-1411 GCA_964247355.1 uncultured Ktedonobacteraceae bacterium
GGTGAATACATTCAAGCGCAATCCAGAGTTCGTAAAGCCAAGCATCTGTCTTTTCGTCGTCTCGTTTGGTCCCAAGCGTCGATGATTGCTCTTCTGCAGTTCGCACAAGACGCAGTTTCGTGAAACGATGCCACCAAGCTAAGAGATCACGATACGCATTTGGACCTGGGCGTAGGTGCATCGTGACCTTCTGTGCAAGCGTATCTATAGCTGCTTGACGAGCTTGAGGAATAAGTAGACGAGCATAGGGAGCAGCTAACTCGCGTTCGAGACGCTCATCCACGCCAATTAGCACAGAGCGTTCCTGTGTTTGAAGTGCCTCGTCTCCAAAGTTCTCTTGCATCACTTGACGCAATTCCTTTTGGTAAGCAAGCAAAATAGCAACTGTTAACACATTTTCAGGAGTTTCCATACTCCGTTGCCGCAGACGTGTCTCAAACTGTAGTGCTGGGAGACCAGGCGAGGTACTCCAACTCCGTTCAAGTGTGCGAGGCCAGTCGATATCTCCACGAGTAGGGGCTTCTTCACGTAGACGCGCGTGATTGGTCTTCATGCTCAGTTGGCGCCGAATGCGTGGCAAGATATCGTCCAGCAATTCGTTACTGAGGAGACGAAGCTTTACGTAACGATCATATTGCTGAAATAGGGGTAGATGAGGTAGTGCGCTCTTCGCAAAAAAGAGGCTGAACTGCTGGCGAAAGAGTCGCTCATCGTGCTGCAACAAAAGGCGCATAATACGTCGCTCTAAGCGTTGTGCCCACGAAGAAGCCTGTGTCTCGTTTTCGATGGGGGTTTCTACTTCAAGCATCATCGTTCTCTCTTCTAGCACCATGCGATATACTATAAGCCTCGCTCGACCTTGAAGGCTCGTAAACGCCTTGTGAACAATGGGAGCTGGTAGTGTGGCTGGTCGAGATGAAAAAGTTTGATGAGATGCACAGCATTCACAGTTGGATTGTCTTGCGTCACGATCTGCTCAACCTGTTCCTCTGACAAAATAGGCATACCCTGCTCATCGGAGACGTTATTCAAGGAAAGAAGTTGTCCATAGAGACGTTGCGATGTACCCGTCAGACGGGTGAGCAAACCATTATACGCATCGACAAACTGACCATTTTTGCTTGTAAGATACAGAAGCAACACCTCTACCTCATCGGGAAGGAGGACTTGTAGCTGATCGGCAAGTGTATCACATAGGGCTTCATCGAGAGCCTTGCCTATCCACTCCACTACCGTCTGAACGTTTTGGAGTATGCCTGCTATGAGCATATGCTGCAAGAGAGCAATTGCCTGAGCGGTTCCCAATTGCCGATAGATGCGGATCACCTCGAAAATGTGCCAAGCAGCCTCGAATGCAAGACGAAACGGGTGTTGTTCATCTTCCCACAGCAGTGAGTATGTTCCTGAAGCA
>CAXTUE010000541.1:1426-3480 GCA_964247355.1 uncultured Ktedonobacteraceae bacterium
GACCAGTAAAGCGTCTGCCCCTCGTCAACACTGATTACATCAGTCAGATGTTGTATCCTCGATAATGCTTTATACAGAACGATACCTTGTTCCGCATGCCGCAACGTGCGCGATGGCGGCAGAATCTCGACAAAGGTGAAGCGGCGTTTAAGGGCCTCGCTCATCTGGTTGAGATAGTTACGGTCAAAGCTATTGAGTGTGCCGATAATGCGAAAGTCACGAGGAATAGGTAGTTCGGCACTGCCACCTTCTATCGCAACGCGCAGCTTTTCTGTTCCACTGAGAGCGGTCAGCGCATCACCGAGTGCGATATCAATAGGGGCGCGGTTAAACTCGTCGATGACAAGCCACTGTCCACGAAACGTTTGCTGACTGCCACTTTCTCCAGGTACTGTAATAGGTGTGCGGCGCAACCTATGCCATTCCGTGGGGCTTTGAGCGCCAGAGGTCCAGTTGTTGAGAATAGTTGTTGTCAGATAACCGTATTGTATTGCGTAAGAGACGGAACCCTCTTTGCTCTGAGGCGCGATACCGCTAATGAGTGTACGCACGCTCCACTCATCGGTCGCTGTTACAAGTCGCGTTGTATAGGCTGCACTACTTGTTGCAAGTAGCGCAGTTTGATCATCGCTCTCTTCGTTCCAGTACTTCCAAAGTAATTCGGGGATCAAGCGAGCCAGTTCGGTTTTCCCTGTTCCAGGAGGACCTGTCAGGATAACATGTCCTGCGAGCAGTGCGTGATAGATACGCCGAATAACACCTTCATCGACAAGAATGTGCTGCTGTATCTCTCGTATTGCCTGCTTAAGATGCAATTCTGGCACAGCACGTAAAGCGTCGTTGCTCAAGTAGCCTGCCGCTTCGTTCTCCAGAGTTCCTGTAACTTCATTATTAGCCTCTGCTGAGTCCTCTTGTGTAGAAGTTCCATAAGGCAGAGGAGATTCGCTCACTTTCTGTGAGGATTGAGGTACATTGACAAGCAAAGTAGTATTATCTCTATCTGTAAACAGTGTTGTGGATGGTGTTAATGATACATTGTTGTCAACCCATAAGCAGAAACGTTCGGGCCATGCAAGTCCAGTCACTAATTGTGGTGTGTGTTCAGCGAGATGATGAATTATTCCCCAGCATGCCCGATGCTCTCTTTCTGAATGCACCTCGACACTATCTGTACCAAACTTGATGTGTGCTGGTATTGGAACAAGATTTAATTTGAGTAGTTTATAGAGTCCCCTGCGGAAACTGGTATAGTAAATGAGCGTCTCACCTTGTGGGTCGAGCCAAAAAGCGAAGAGCGAGATGATGAACGCACTATGTGAAGGATTTGCAACCATGTTACTTGTTTTCCCCTCTTTATAGAGGCGTCCTCGTTCCATAGAAAGAAATGTGTACAGTTCTTCTGTACGCTCCCCCATATTTTGCCCATTAAGTCCATCGAGCAATGTACGTAATCTTTGTTCAGCAACAGGAGTAGAGCCAGTTGAGTCGTGGTGCTTGTACAAGAGGTTCAACTGCATCATGAAGCCTGTGCCTTGTGCCCCCCAATCATTTCCTGTCTTTAATGCTTGTTGTAGACCTTCTCGAAATTGCTGTAGGTTCAACTTACCATGTACAAAACTTGCAATCACCATCTGGAGATGAGGTAATGTTTTCTCGCGTGCGAATGCGATACGTTCGCGTTCCTCCTGAAACTGCGTGTCGGCTACGTACGCTTGTACAACGTCATCGAATGTAAGCGACATGATCTCTTCTTTCTATCTATCTTTCCTTGTTGTACTTGGTATTTTATGAAGAAGGGACATTCCTTCGCTCGTCCGTGAGCGCAATGAATTGTGCCCCTATCGTGTCGTATTAGAAAAATGCGAGGTCGTTGCGGTGGACAGTTGATACGAGCAATGAACGGTCCAGATAGCGATTGCCGCGCTCACAGGATGTTTCGGGAACGAAGAGACAGGCATGACAAGCTGCTTCATGTAGCGTATTGTCTTCGCGGCTGGTGTGCTCGGCACACAGTGGGTCCGAGGCGCAGCGTTGCATCTCCTCCAACGCTCCAT
>CAXTUE010000542.1:0-3478 GCA_964247355.1 uncultured Ktedonobacteraceae bacterium
GTCGTAGAATCATGGGCGAAAGAGCACGAGTCGCCTTTGCTACAGCCCCGAGGCTCATAGTAGAACTTGCAGGCAGTCGATCTCAACGTTTGGTCTCGGGGCCATGAGCTTTGGTCGTGAGAGAACCTGCATTTCGAACCCTTAAAACATTTCCCTTGTTTAAAATAAGAGCATGGCTTCCTACTAAGGATTAGCAAAAACACACACAAAAGATAGGAGTTAACTACCTCTGGCTAAACGACATGGTCTTTTTGATCAACTATGTGGTGATGGCCAGAGGCTTAGAGTGGTTGTCAACTAGCGACAGCTCTGTAAAGGAGAAAGTCTTCACGAGATGTGTAAACAAACAGCAACGGGTTTTTTGATCAACTGGGTGGAGATTTCCAAAAGGTTGGAGTTGTTGTCAACAGAATATAGCTCTGTCAAGAGGAACGTTTTCACGAAATGTGTAAACAAACCGGAACGGTTTCGAACAGTGCAAACAAGGATAGAAGCGTTCTTAGAACGTGCAAACACAACTTTGCTTGGAAGTACACGACCTTGCTTTCCAATTATATGGCGCTCCTTTATATCCAACAACAGGTCATCGAACTGCCAGCAGATACGAATTTGATTTGTTGCTTAGCCTCTGAAACTAAGACCGAAGGAGACTTCTTCTGGATCGACCTGGTCCCGTTCGCCTTTCCTTGACAAAGCGCAGGTGCTGGGTACATGTTTCAACGTTCAAGGAACGCACTCACAGCTCTTCTTTGAGATTCTCTCATCGTAAAAGATAATCTCTTTGACTGAATATGTTTGCTTCTAAAGTTTACCTTTTAGAAGCGTCCGGAATCTGTCGTTTGGCGCCATCATGTTTCTTGTTTCTACTGTACTATATTCTAAGAAAAGCTGTTGTTACCCGCAGTCCAATCAGTTTCCATCGTTAGCCCTGCTGGCTAATCATTCTTCGTCCCAGGCGATACGGTCTCCAATCTTTGCTAGCTTCTCCACGTATGTAGAACCGCGAACGGCCTCTTGGCTTCTTGACAACTTTTGCTGTGTTTCGCTCGGACATTCTGGCATCCAAGTCGGCCTTTGTCACTTAATATTCAAACATTCTGGCAATCAAGTCGACCTTGTTGGCTTCTGGAGACATTTGCTCCTTATCTTGCGAATTCAAGCCATTGTCTTCTTCTCATTCATGTCGCTACCCGAATTGGCGTGCTCTGCAAGTTTGTTGGAGTTTCAGCCCTAGTCGCCTCCTTCGCGTTCCCGGCCCTGTTCGCAATGCCTGGAGCCTTCTCCTTGGCCTCAATACAACGTTTGCCGAAGCCCAAGGGAAGCATCCGCGATCGACGGGGCATGGTCTACCTAAATCTTTCGTCCCCTTCTTTTTTTTCTTTTTGACAATACGCTGGTTGTATTGCCATGCAACACCAATTGAGCAACATTTGCTTCAGTCTCAGACATGTTCGTGAGATATGTCTTGAAAGAGTTGATCTAGAGATTGGTTGCGCCAAGGCCAATGACTGAGCGCGGTGGTCAAGCCTAGGACGGACAGACCACTTTGGTTTCAAGTTCGGTTAGTGTACTTTCTAGCCAGGGACGAGATTATGAGATCATTTAAATTGATACCCAGAGTGACGCCTCTTGGAAGTTGATGCCTTTTTGCAGGCGTCGCTCTTTCGTTTGGCAACTGCGCGTACCATACCTTGAGTCGATCTTCAGCTCAAGATGTGGAGCGGGCAGACATTGCTGATACCAGCACAGGAGTCTAACGCTCGATATCAAACATTGCCCTTGTGGATCGACGCTCTAATGTCGACTAATAGCCCATGTGTCCTAATTTAAAAAGGAAATGTTGTTGACCCGGTTAGGTGATCACGTGACGTCTACCTTCAATGACTGTAATATACCCATTCGTTTGTTAAGATGCCCCACAAATCGAAAATAAATACTGAGATACCCCCCTCTATAATTCTATACTGCTGCATTGCGGCAACTACAATGATTGTGACCTTGTTGATGACAGTGAGAACACCGTAATGAACGTACGCTTTCCTGTTCTGTCGCATTGCAACACCGACGTTTCCTTGGCCTTCCTTGCTGTTTGGCTAAGTGTGGAGCTTAAGACAGACCTTCTGTCACAATCGAGCTTTTAATTGTCTTTCTAGCCTCACTGAAGGTTAAAAACTTGTCTCCAATTGAAAGCATAGTGCTATAAGACAGTAACAAGATGTTTGGAAGACTACTACGTGTACTATTCTATTGAAAGGGGGGCATATGTAAGGGATTCCACAGTAGGCTGCCGAGATCTGCACGTGCGTAGGTGGGTCCGACGACGTCTGAGGACGATTCGTCCCACGGCTAGGTCTGCTTGGAGAGATGCGGGAACGAGGCTGGAGACTTGATCAGATGGCTATGGTTGGCTAGGAATAGAACTGAGAACTGGCTAGCTAACGGCTATCGTGGCCTTCTTAAGGAGGCCTGATTCGCCTCCCGGAAGAACCTTGATCCGCCTGAAGGCGCCTACATGAGTTCCATCTACGAGTCGTCACATGACAGCATACGAGTATTTATTTTAGGTTTGGGGGTATCTCAGTATTTATTTTCGGTTTGGGGGGCATCTCAGAAGCATTTATCATTTTTTTTTTTCACGCTAAAAAACCTGCTCTTACAGTATGGCAGTATGGGGTTTTCATACCTCAACTGATAGTTGCTTGCCTGTCAGCTACACAGAAGCTGAGTTTCTGCCTTGATCGTTGTCCCCAAAGCGCTATCTGCTACCCTACCATGCTTCAAAACCAATGATGCGACATCAATGGCTCTTGGTTACCCCTTTCCAGAGTTCTATTGCCTGGCCGACCCTTCTTGCTACTCGAGAGGACGAAAAATTTGAGTGGACCGCTCGAGGAGACTCCTATGCTTCAGGCGTTGGTTCTACCAAATATGTTGATGGCCGGCGATGCTTGCGTCATGATCAAGGGTAACTACCCCGTCCTGCTAAATGACGACAAGGACTTTGCAAACAAAAACCATATCTTCAACAACGTTGTCTGTTCTGGGGCGCACTACGACGATGTTGAGGAGGATCAATTCTACGACGAAGATACTTGTCAATAAACCCAACTTCCAATGCAGTCTATCTTCCTTTATCGCTCTACGTCAGAGGTCAGAATGCTCACATACAGCCAGCTCCCACCCCAAACTTTGACGACATTGAAGGTACAAAGCTCGTGACGCGGCATGGAATTCTATGCTTCTTCTGGCGAACTACATGGGATTTAAGTACCCGTAGAACATGTGACAAACCCTACTCTGGTACTGCATCGTAACAATTTCGGTTGAATATAATAGCTGCCGGCTGGCTTGAGCGTGTCGCTAGGTCTTCCTCCTGTTGGATCGTCGATGCAGCGTTGCAAGCGGCAGTGAGTGAGCTTCAGCCGCCCGTCGTATGCGTATGGAAGGGTCACGATGTGTATGCAGGTCGCTCATAGCA
>CAXTUE010000543.1:0-3473 GCA_964247355.1 uncultured Ktedonobacteraceae bacterium
AACGTTTAGTGTGTATGTTCGAGAAAGAGTTTGCACATTTTGACTCGGCTGTGATACCTATTGTATTGGTAATACGAGGGTCTAGAGCATCTCCTGCTTACGAAGGAACGAGTGTTAAATACGAGCAACATACTTGACAAACGTGTATAAGTTAAGTAATCTTGTGCTTATAGATCAGCAAGCAAAAAGTAAATGGACGATAAAAAACATCGCTCCTACTATGGAGGACAGGTACAAGTAGTAGTACGCTCTAGTAGGAGCGATGTTTTCTGATATTTGCTCACAATCGCTTGCTAGAGGGGAGGAGTGTACTTCACAAAGACAGCGTTGTCTTTTGTAGCAGAAGCAAAGACACATTGTATGTCGTCGAACAGAACCAAAGAGGGAAACTATGGAACATCTCGACCCCGAAAACAAGCTCCTCAGTCGTCGTGATTTTCTCCTGAGCGCAGCAGCCGTAGTGGGTACAGTTGCATTTACGGCGTGCGGTGGTAGTACTAACACCAGTACAGGCGGTAGCGGCAGTTCCTCATCCTCATCCAAGAAATTTACTATTGCACTGGTGCAAGGTGTGAAGGGCGATCCATTCTATGTTACGATGCAGAAGGGAGCACAGACAAAGGCCGACGCGCTAGGTGCTACTCTTGTTGTAGACGGTCCTGCTCAGTTTGACGCCACACTACAAACTCCTATTGTAGATGCATTGATTGCCAAAAAGGTTGACGCCATCATCATCGCCGCCTGTGACAAACAGGCTATGATTGCTCCTCTGCAACGCGCAAACGATGCCGGCATCAAAGTTATTTCCGTTGATACCTTTATTGGTGATGGTGATTATGCCAACGGTCCAGTGAAATTCCCACTTTCCTACATTGGTTCAGATAATACGCAAGGTGGTATGATAGCGGGTCAAGCGTTAATCAAGTCTATCGGCGGAAAAGGCAAAATCTACATTCAAAATGTAAAACCAGGCATCAGTACTACCGATCAGCGCGAGAAGGGGTGCAAGGATGCCATTACAGCAACGAACGGTGCCGTCACGTTAGCTGGCGTAGACTACAACAACGATAGTGCAGCGACCGCAGCTCAGCAAGCATCAGCAGTACTTCAACGCGACAAGACCGTGACCGGTATTTTTGGCACAAACCTCTTTGGGGCGGAAGGTGCGGCGCAAGCTGTCAAAAACGCTAACAAACAGGGAACGGTCAAGATTGCTAATTTTGATGCTCCTGAGCAAGCAATCACCGATCTGAAAAACGGCGCTGTTGATCTTGTGATTGCTCAAAAACCCGGCGAGATGGGTAGCACTGCTGTTCAATATGCAGTTGATGCACTTAATGGCAAAGCTTCAGGTATTCAGAAGCGTGTTCCTACAGGCTACGTCGTTATCGACAAAACCAATGTCGATACTCCCGACGCTCAAAACGCGATCTATAAGAGCAGTTAATTCTTGACTGTTGCAAAGCTAGCGAGACTCCAGAGAGTTTCGCTAGCTCTGCACTGGTCTCGTTCTTCTTGTAGAAAGTTACACATTATGCAACTTGCCAAACCACTTGCATCATCAACTCGTAACCCGCTTGCGGTGATAGGAAGATTCTGGGCCTGGATATTTTTGCTACTACTCATCATATTTTTTTCATTGACCGGGCAAGGCTTTTTGGACCTCTTCAATTTTCAAAGTATTGGCGCGGGTATGGCCATTGTGTTGATTATGGCTCTTGGTCAGACCTTTGTCATCATCTCCGGTGGTATTGATCTCTCGACAGGCTATGTAATGGGACTGGCAGCCGTCGCTGCATCGCTTGCCATTACACACGTGAATCAGCAAATGCCCTTGCCAGTAATCGTGCTTATTGGTATTGTTGTTGGCATTGTCGCCGGTTTGATTCCAGGCTTGTTAAACGGTTTTCTTATCGCACGATTACGCGTTCCCCCCTTCATTGTGACGCTTGGCATGCTTGGAATAGCACGAGGGGCCGGTTTTATCCTTTCCGGTGGACAGCCTGTCAGTGTGCAGACAAATGGTATCGGGCAACTAGGTAATGGCAATCTAGCCTATTATTTGCCCGGTATCGGACTAAGTTTCTTTCGCCTACCTCAGAATATGAGCGGTGTACGTCCCCGTGATGTCGTGAATATTTTACCCTATCCACTTATATTCGTGGTTATTCTCGTCGTCATCTGCCATTGGCTTTTGAGTCGCACACGCTTTGGACGCCATACTTACGCGGTTGGCGGCAATGGCGAGGCATCCTCCCGCGCTGGCATTCCCGTTGTGCGTCATACAATTGTGGTCTACATGCTTTCAGCACTGCTGGCCTCAATCGCGGGCATCCTCTATGTCTTTCGTTTCACAAACGGTGCCGCTAACGCTGGTGACGCCTTGCTCCTCGACTCGATTGCAGCCGTGGTCATCGGCGGTGCGTCACTCTTCGGAGGTGAAGGCACAATTGTTGGAACGTTGATTGGTGCATTGATTATTGCCGTCATTCAAAACGGTCTGGTCATTATCTCAATCGACCCCTTCTGGCAATTTGTAGCAGTTGGCTCTGTTATTATCCTGGCGGTGCTGGTCGATCAGGCTAAAGCCCGCATCAGCCAGTAGGGAGGCATATGGTGGAAGTAAAGCAACCTGTTCTACAGGTAAAGAATTTGTCGAAGCACTTTGGCGGCTTGGTTGCCGTCGACAATGTAAGTCTGGAGGTCTATCCAGGTGAGGTTGTGGGGCTTCTTGGCGACAATGGAGCTGGCAAATCGACACTCATCAAGCTTATTTCTGGCGTCCATCGTCCCGATAGTGGACAGGTGCTTTTTAATGGGAACGAAGTCAGTTTTACCACACCGTTGGACGCACGACGCGTCGGCATCGAAACAATCTACCAGGATTTAGCCCTCTGCGAGAATCTCGATGCAAGTGCGAACATCTTCCTGGGACGCGAACCTGTTGTACGTAAACTCGGCATCTTCCGTGAACTCAACTACAGCTACATGCAAAACGAGTCGCGACAGGTGTTAGAGCAACTCGATATTCAGATTCCTAATCTGAAGCGGCCAATCCGTCAATTGTCAGGCGGGCAACGGCAGGCTGTGGCTATCGCGCGCGCCGTGTATTGGAATGCACTCCTGATGATTATGGACGAGCCAACGGCGGCGTTAGGTGTTCCCGAACAACTCAAGGTGCTTGAACTTGTACACACGTTGCGCGAACGTGGCGTTCCAATTATTTTGATTAGCCATAACATGCAAGATGTCTTCGCCGTAGCCGACCGCGTGATCGTCATGCGTCGTGGGCGTAACGTGGGCGAACGACTTACAAAAGAAACCAACAATAACGAAATCGTGGGCCTGATGGTGGGTGCCGAGCAGAAAGTGTAGTATGTCGTCTTTGAATGCTTTTTAACAATCGCGTAGGGACCGTATTCATCACGTCCGTTTCAGCCTCTCACATCCTCAGGCGGACGTGATGAATACGG
>CAXTUE010000544.1:0-3472 GCA_964247355.1 uncultured Ktedonobacteraceae bacterium
CCTTTCAAATTCCATGAACCTTTCACCATATCTTTAAAAATTTAAAATAGCAAAAACGTAGGCTTTTAATGCGGTCCCTACGGGTTGCTTTCATCTACATTAGCCGAGAAACTGTGTAAGCATAGGCAACAGCAAATCGGCCTTGTTCACGATATCGTAATGCGTTGCACCTGGAAGAATCGCGAGTTGCGATGGAATTATGTGTTCACGACTCCAACCTGCATCTTTTTGGCCTCCGCCGAGCAACGTAAAAAACTCGGCTGCTTGTGATGGTGGGAATGAGTCGGAGTCGCCAGCGATAAGGAGCGTGGGGTTTTTCAAGGCTGAAACGCCCGTCGTCCAATCGAAGTCGCGGCTCATAGCGTCTCGCATGGTGGCGACAAAACGTGCGAAATCCTCTGGCTTTGGCGCAACCTGCATATAGCCATCGTACACAGGTGTCCCAGTGAACCCGTCGGCGTTAATAGAGGCCATCCCTGTTTGAATTTCGGGATACCAGCCAGTTCTCTTGACGGGTATCGAGATGAGCACAAGTTTGTCCACGCGTTCTGGATGTCGAATTGCTGTTTGTAGAGCTACATATCCGCCGAGCGAGTAGCCAAGCACGTCGGCTTTTTCGAGTCCGAGATGCGCAATGAGAGCGGCGATATCGTCGGCCATGTTCTCGAAGGTAAAAGGGCGGTCCGTGAGTGCTGTACGTCCATGTCCGTAGAGATCGACACCGATGACCTGATGATGTTGTGCAAGTGTTGGAGAGATCGCCGCGAACATCGCGAATGTGCCAAAGCCGCCATGAAGCATAATCAAAGGTGTTCCGGTTCCATGAATCTCGTAGTACAGGTTGATGCCGTTGACCGCAGCGTATTTCCCCGCTGAACTGCCTGTATGGGTTGTCATATGCAAATACTCCTTTAGTTTCTTTACGAATCGGGTGAAGCCAGGACGCCCGCAAGGGGAACGTCCTAGTTCTCTACAGATTTGAATATATTCGTTGTACTCTCCATTCTTTTCCAAAAAGAATAAACGGAAGCATAAAGCGATCTCGAATAAATCAAGAGAGGCAGCAATGAAACTTCCCTCTGCTCGTATACGTGAAACTCATGTGGCGCGCTACCTATACCTTGTATGTTGTAGGATGCGTTTGTCACGCAGGAATGGAGATACAGCATATGAGTAACAATAATAACGATATTGATGTTTATACGGATAACCCTGATGAGGGTCGTAGTCGTGAGCGTGTGGTTGGTAACAATGCTCAGAGCAACAACACGACATCCTCAAGAAGCGAGCGACCTGGTGAACTGATGGCAAGTTCGACGCGCGAACAAGCACTGCAGGCGAGCGCGCAGAAGGGACCTGGATCAATTTCTGACGGTCAGCAATCCAGCACTGCATCTGATTCAAGTAATGTTGGTGGCTATAGTCAGCCTGAAAGTGGTTTTGGACCAGATGCTGGTGGCGGTTACTCACGGTCAAATACAGGATATAATCAGGCAAGCTACAATCAGCCGGGGACATATAGCGAAGCGCAAGGCGACCTACAGCCGCGCAACGACGGTTTGCAGGATACGCTTGGTAGCGGGTATGATCCGCACAATGAAGGCGTCAATGCTGCAGATATGGCGCAACAGGGCTACGATCCAACACATAGCGGCGTTCGACACGCGCAAAACAATCCCGGTCAGGTCGTTGACACGCCAGGACGCGATGTTGGTTCCTCATGGGGTGAAGATGAGCAGATGGGGTCAAGTACCGATACACCAGACCGACGCAATCCTGGGGCGTAGGGGGATGAGGTGTGATGAATCAGACCTGTACCCATTTAATGAAGCGGGTACGAGTCTGATTCATCACACTCCGTAAATACTCATGAAATTTACAGGTTAAGAGGGAACTATATGACAGAGACACCAAAAGTACAGAGCATTCCGGTCAAGATGTATCGTACGCCAGATCGCTTAACGGTGGCGGCACCCATGCCAGGAGTCGAGCCGGAGGACATCCTGGTAGAGGTTACAGATGAGCGACGTTTGCTGTTACAGGCGGGTCTGCGCGGCGCATTGAAAGACGTGAAAGAGCTATTGATGGACGAGTGGAGTGTAGGGGACTATTATCGTGAGTTAGAACTGCCGGACGCGGTAGATGGCATTTCCGCTAATGTGACCTATGGTAATGGTGTGCTTGTGGTAGTGCTTCCTATCAGCCAACAGCATACGCCCGCGTCTCTCACACTTAAAAAGACCGCCAAAGACTACGGCGAGTACATCGGCAATTCTGGACACAAACAGACCGAATGAGATAGAATACGGTAGAAATACAATTTTGTAGGGACCGATGTATCACGTTCTCCTGGGTTTTCGATAAACGAGAAGGACGTGATACATCGGTCCCTACGGGTGTTTATTTCATGTATATATTTTGTAGAAACACATAATGTTGCCATTATCGTTACCCTTTATCACATTCGTTGGTCTATCCGGTGCTGTTGGTGCTGTATCGCGTTATCTCTTAAGCCGTTTTATTGCTGAACGCGGAAGTTCGCAATTTCCATTTGGCACCCTGATAATCAACTTGACGGGTGCTTTTCTGATTGGTGTGCTCTTCGCGCTTGTAGGACACAAAATAATTAGCACGAGCGAACAGACGATTCTTGCGACAGGCTTTCTTGGTGGCTATACAACATTCAGCACAATGAGCTGGGAAAGTATTCAACTAGCGCGTAGTGGGAGAACGATTAGCAGTATGCTCTATTTAGGTGGGAGCTTGGCACTTGGCCTTGTATGTGCTGCATTAGGGTTGCTGGTGGGAAATTGGGTGGCATAGTGGCAACAACGCCTTCTCTTCCGCGACGCCTGCTTGCCGTATTTCTTGGTGGCTTCTTCGGCACAATTGTGCGCTATCTGTTGAGTATCCTTATACAAACTTATTTAGGCAAGGCTTGGCCGTACGATATCCTCATCATCAATGTGACAGGTGCATTTGTGTTAGCATGTATTACTACACTTGCTGATGCCTCTGTTTTGATTGGTCCCACACGTCGCCTTCTTATTAATGTAGGTTTCCTCGGTGCCTACACCACGTTCAGTAGTTTAGCACTTGGCGATGTGTTGCTATTCGCTAATGGTCGCTGGCCCCTCGCGTTGCTCTATCTCGTGTTGAGTCTCGTTGGAGGAATTGTCGCGGTGCTTGCTGGTGATGTAGTAGGAAACTGGTGTATCAAGCTGGTCAAGAAGCGAGTACGGTCTCAAACGGTTGAGACAACGCCAAAAGATCATCTCGACGTACAAGATGATCTTTTGTTGCCTGATTGAATATTGTGGTGAATTTATAGAGGCCGATGATTGGTGCATCCGCTCACTCCCACAGGAATGTGTGGGTTGTTCTGTGAGGCAACGGACGTGATGAATGCGGTCCCTCCCAATTTCGGTAAAGGTTGAATGGGGGCAAATGACGTGATGAATGCGGACCCTAC
>CAXTUE010000545.1:0-3444 GCA_964247355.1 uncultured Ktedonobacteraceae bacterium
GAACTTTATCTTAGTTTGTTGAGTAAGAGCCAGACCTTTCATAACAGGCAACGTGTGGGCGATGTGATGGCGCGGGCCTCGAACGATATTTCGCAACTGAGCGATATGATTGTACCGGGCTTTGATATGATCTTTGACTCATTTACTTCGCTCGTCATACCAATGGTTTTCATTGCTTTCTTCAATCCGCAATTGTTGCTTGCACCCTTGCTCTTCATCGTGCTGTTCCTGATAGCACTGCGCGACTACTCGCGCAAACTTGGTCCAGTTTCTGATAATATGCGCGAACAGTTTGGTGCTTTGAATGCGGTTCTCAGCGAAGCGGTTAGCGGGGTTGAGGTCGTCAAGGCTACTGGACAGGAGACGCAAGAACAGCGCAAGTTTGGGCATAACGCAAGGTTGTATCGCGACTACTTCGTCAAGAATGGGCAGATACAGGGTCGGTATCTGCCAACACTGATTGCCGCGATTGCGCTGGCCGGAGCATTTTTGCATGGTTTATACCTGCTCGCGCAACATCAATTGACGGTTGGCGGACTAGTCTCGTATATGGGTTTGATGGCGATTATCCGCTTTCCTGCGTTCATGTCGATCTGGAGTTTTAGTCTTGTGCAGTTGGGCGTTGCGGCTGCGGAACGTATTCTCAGCTTGATGCGCGAGGAGACTGAACTGGACGAGAACGAGGGCGGCTATAGTGGGCAGATGCGTGGCGACATCGTTTTCGAGAACGTCACCTTCAGCTATGGGAATGTTCCTATCCTGAAAAATGTCTCCTTTCACGCTAAGCCGGGGCAGACAATTGCGATTGTGGGGCAAACGGGTTCTGGCAAAAGCACACTGACAAAGCTGGTGAACCGTATCTATGACGTGAATGCAGGGCGTGTGCTGGTCGATGGCGTGGATGTGCGCGAGTGGAACCTGGACTCCCTGCGCTCACAAATATCGACTATCGAGCAGGACATCTTCTTGTTCTCTCGCTCGATCTCCGAAAATATCGGCTATGGCATGGGACAAAAGGCGACGCAGGAGGCTATCGAGCAGGCCGCTAAAGATGCGCAAGCGGCGGAGTTCATCAATACCTTTAAGGAAGGCTATCAGACGGAGATTGGCGAGCGTGGCGTGACGCTCTCCGGTGGGCAACGACAACGTATCGCCATTGCACGTGCTCTGCTGACCGATCCACGCATTCTCATTCTTGACGACTCGACGAGCGCGATTGATAGCGCGACCGAGGACGAGATACAAAAAGCTATTCGCCGCTTGCTGGAGGGACGCACCACGTTGCTCATCACGCATCGCCTGTCACAGATTCGCTGGGCCGACAATATCCTGGTCGTGCGGCGCGGCGAGATTGTTGATCAGGGTACGCATGACGAACTCCTACAACGGAGCGATACCTACCGGCGCATCTTCGCACCACGCGAACGAGTGGTCAACGATGTGCAAGAGGTCCCGACCGCCGTTGGTGGCGAATAAGGAAAGGAGAAATGTGCTATGGGCTTCATTATGGATGGTCTGGACGCTGAAGCGTATGACCGGACGTACAAAGACAGTCAGCTTGTAAAACGCATTATCAACTACTTTAAGCCAAAGACGCGCATCATCGTTTTCCTGACGATATTGATTGTGCTTAACTCGTTGCTTGATACAGCTTTTCCAATTCTAGTATCACAGGGCATTGACGCGCTTACCTCATCAAAGGCGACGCAAACGGCTATTCTGCTGGTTGTATTTATTCTTATATCAGGCATTCTTTCGTGGACATGTAACCTGTTCCGACAGTGGTATAGCGCGAAAGCTGTTGGCGATGTTGTGCTGCAGATACAGACGGATGCCTTTAACGCGGTCATGGAACGCGACATGTCTTTTTTCGACGAGTTTTCGAGCGGTAAAATTGTCAGTCGTGTCACCTCGGATACAGAGAAGTTTGCCACCGTTGTGACGCTTACGTTAAATCTGGTTAGCCAGATATTGCTCTTTCTGCTGGTTGGTGCCGTTCTTTTCACGAGAAATGCGACGTTGGCACTGCTTGCGTTTACCATCGCGCCAGCTATCGTGATTGTCGCATTAGGGTTCCGGCGTATAGCGCGGACATCGACGCAACGTTCACAGCGTTCGAGCGGACGTGTCAACGCGAATGTGCAGGAGGTGATTAGCGGTATTACAGTGGCGAAGAATTTCCGGCAAGAGCAGAACATGTATGATGAGTTTAAGCGAGTCAACCAGCAGGCATATCAGGTCAATGTGCGTTCGGGCTTTCTCTATAACGGCATCTTTCCCATTTTGCTCATCATTGCCAATCTTGGTACAACCATCGTCGTGTACTTTGGCGGTCAAAGTGTGTTGGGACACTCCATCTCGGCAGGCAACTGGTTTCTGTTTGTGCAGGGTATTGGTCTGCTGTGGTTTCCGCTTACAAGTATTGCCTCGTTTTGGAGTCAGTTCCAATTGGGCTTAGCGGCCAGCGAACGTATCTTTGCCCTATTGGATGCCGAGCCACGTGTCCATCAGAACGACAATCAACCTGTCAGCAAGCTGGATGGTAGAATCGAGTTCAAGCATGTCTTCTTCAGCTATGACGACCGTCAAACGGTGCTGGCGGACTTCAGCCTGACGATCCGAGCGGGTGAAACTATCGCGCTGGTGGGGCATACGGGCGCAGGTAAATCGAGTCTGGGTCGGCTTGTCTCACGCTTCTACGAGTTTCAGGGCGGGGAATTGTTGATCGACGGACGTGATATCCGCAGCTTTGACCTGACCGACTATCATCGTTTGTTAGGTATAGTGCCACAGGTGCCTTTCCTGTTCTCTGGCACTATTGCGGACAACATTCGCTATGCGCGACCTGAGGCAAGCGATGAGCAGGTGCTGGCAGTTGCGCAACGTATTGGCAACGGCGACTGGCTAGAGGCGTTGCCAGACGGACTTGAGACGGCGGTTGGTGAGACCGGCAAGGCTCTTTCAATGGGACAACGGCAACTTGTCGCGCTGGCTCGTGTGCTGCTGCAAAATCCATCAATCATCATACTCGATGAGGCTACGGCGAGCGTTGACCCGCTTACCGAGGTGCAGATTCAAGAGGGCCTGGATACCGTCCTGGCGCATCGTACCTCGATCATCATCGCGCACCGTCTCTCGACCATTCGCTATGCCGACCGTATCATTGTGCTCGACAAAGGCCGCATCGTTGAAGAGGGGAGCCATGATGTGCTGATGAAGCGTGGCGGTCACTACGCAGACCTGTACAATACCTACTTCCGCCACCAATCGCCCGACTATCAACCTGGAGAGGGCTTTGTACCAGTAGCGTTGCCTAAATAAATACTGATATGAAAAGTTGGCCTCTGTAGGGACAGATTATGCGTTTTGATGAAATAAGATGGATATACTGGAGGTAGGGACCGCAATAAAAACGTGCGGGAGGGGCCGCTCACTCCCACAAAA
>CAXTUE010000546.1:0-3440 GCA_964247355.1 uncultured Ktedonobacteraceae bacterium
GCTTCCCCTGGGCGCGCCCACCCTGGTTGCTATCCTATTTTGACAGACCCCTACATCCGACATATTCATGATATTTTACGAACTGGTATGATGCGTGTCACGTAACGCATCGTGCATCGCTTGCTCAACTTCGGTAAGCAGTCTAATACGAAGTTGCGTTGCCCATTTCTCGTCCCACTCACCCTTATCTTGAAGTGCCTGTCTGCACTGTGTAAGCGGGTCTTGTATATTCTCGTTTATGTGCTGCTGAGGAAATGAAATAGGTGAAACGAATATTTCAAGTAAAACTGGCCCCTGCCCTTCGCGCGCATGCTCTACCGCTTCCAGCATTGTTTGATGAACATGAAGCACATCTATTCCTTCAATTACGAAGTGAGCTAGAGCATCGGGTAGTGCATCTGCTGCAAGACAAGAGGTCTGATGTGAAAGTGTGTGCTGGCAACTGTGTTCGCAGACAAAAATAATTGGCAAGGAATGCAGTGCCGCAAAACGAATGCCTTCGAGGAAATCTGTCTCGGTCACACTATCATCTCCGCAGTAAGCTATTGTAACAACTGGAACTTTACGCAGTTTTGAAGCGAACGCAATGCCTGCCGCATGCAATATTTGTGTTGCTACTGGCGCGGACCCTGTAACCGTGTTATGCTTGGCATAGCTCCAGGTAACTTGTCCCTGTCTTGCATCCTGACTTTCCTCTTTCTGATTTTGTAAATACGTACAAAAGACCTCATACGGTGACATTCCTATAGTCATTATAACGCCGAGATCGCGATAATGAGGCAACGTAAAATCTTGCCCCACTTGAATACAGACCGCGCTACCAACTTGCGCAGCCTCATAGCCTCGACAACTCTTAAACGTTGTTGTCGAGTCCTCTGTATATAATTGACAGATATATTCATCAACAAGCCTTGTGAGCAACATGCGCTCATACAAGTTTTTCGCAAGCTGAATCTTCGAGTCAGAAGAGGATATCATACTTACTCTTGCATGCAATTCTTATAGTCAAAGACTCTTGTCTTTCGGAATAAAACATGTTCATTATATGACGGACTTTGAAGAGAAGCAACAAGAGAATCGTTGTAGTTACCTTTTGCTGCTGGTAGCCTATTGCCCCCAACTTCCTGCCAACATTGCATTTCCTGCGTGTCGATTTTATAATGGAGTGGTTACAGGTAGTGTATCTAGGAAAGAAAGCCAGTAATGTCAACGACGACATGAGAAAGAGGCATATATAATATGACAGTAAATATTCGAGATGTAGAGGCAAACACAACAGCACCGTCGCTGGATGTAGTTGCGCTCTACCGCACAATGGTTACGGCGCGAGTTATAAACGATCTGCTAAAAACACGGAAGACGCAGGGCAAGTATCCTTTTTATATTGGCTGCGCCGGTCACGAAACGATAGCGGCCGTTGTCGCGGCACTTGAACCTACTGACTGGCTCTCATTATATTATCGTGATTTGGGCGCGTGGCTGCAGCGCACGGGCGATATGGCCGGACCATTGCGCGAAGCCTATTCACGCATTACTGGCCCGATGTGTGCCGGTCGCAACATGCCCTCGCATTATAGTAGTCGGCGTCATCGCATTCTACCTGGCTTCAGCGAGATCGCTGGCCTCGCTCCATTTGCAGGCGGGTTTGGTTATTCTCTCAAAAGACATGGAAGCAACGAAATTGTACTTCATACGGGTGGAGATGGCTCCGTCGCGACAAATGATTTTAATGTGCTATTGCGTCAGGCAGGAGTACATCAGTTGCCCGTGTTCATAGTGATCGAAGACAACGGCTGGGCGATTACCGCTGAGTCCTCTGTTCAATGGGGCGGCTCGCTCGTCGAGTATGCAAAGGGTGCCGGACTGCATGCCGAAGAGGTGAATGGAACCGATGTGATGGCAACCTATGAAGCCTCACGTCGCCTCGCGCAACACGTACGCACTCAAGGTCCTGTCTTAATGCACCTACGTCTCGGCCTGCTTGATCCACATTCGAGTAGTACCGATATCAAAGCCTACCGCAAAAAGGAGGAGATCGAGTTTACTACGGCGACAAAGGACTCTGTGAAAAACTTTGCGCGTTGGCTTGTTGAGCATGGACACCTGCAAGAGAGCGATGTTGATGCAATTCGCCGCGAAATTCGTACAGAGTTAGAGCAGATTGAGCGCGAGGTATTGCAAGAGCCGGAACCAACGGCTGATCGCGTACTCGACCACGTTCTCTATGTTCCACAGTGGCAACAAAATACGCCTCGTGGCCCAAAGCGCGCCATTACAATGCTTGGAGCCATTAACGAAGCACTGGCAGAGTTGGCGCAACGTGACCCCGACTTCTTTGTCTATGGGCAAGATGTCGGTAGTCCAAAAGGTGGTGTCTTTGGAGCTACCGCTACACTCGTGACACAGTATCCAGGACGAGCAATCAGCAGTCCTCTGAATGAACAATTGATTGTAGGTATCGCTGCTGGTGCTGGCATGAAGGATGGAAAAGCGCGCTGTGCCGAAATTCAGTTTGTGGATTATCATCAATCGGCGACACAAACTATCCGCTTAGCAGCTCGCATTTCGTATCAAAGTTACGGTGATTGGAATGTACCGCTTCTTATTCGTACAAAATCGGGTAGTGGGGGTGGCGGTCCCATTTCGAGCAGTGGTTCCGGTGGTGGTGCGTATGGGCATTCCAATGCAGGTGAACAGTGGTTTACGACGGTCCCTGGTCTGATTACCGTCTGCCCCTCGACACCGTTCGACGCCAAAGGTCTTTTGCTAGAGTCTGCGCGCTCACAGTCGCCAGTTGTATTCTTAGAGCGTGGACGCCTCTACCGGTCTGAGCCGCCGAAGGATAGCGATAGCAACATTGTTCCAGCTATGGCCGAGTACTGGAACGTCCCCGAAGGCTACTACACACAACCTCTAGGCAAAGCGCGCCGCTTGCGTATCGGCGAGGGACCAACGAGCCTTGCCATTATTGCATGGGGGGTGATGGTGCTTGAGGCATGTACCGCCGCAGCCAACATCGTCAAGCAACATGGTGGAGCTATTGAGGTCGTAGATTTGCGCACACTGGCACCTTTTGACGAAAAGACAATCAGGGCCGCAGTTAAAGAGGCGAACCGTGTGCTTGTCGTGACCGAAGAAGCTGACCTGACAAGCTTTGGCCGACATATCCACTCCTGGGTCCTCCAAAACTGCTTCTATGATCTGGTTGGTACACCGTACTTCGTTTCCGCGCTTAACGCTCCAGCAGCCCCCTACAACTCTGCGGAAGAGGATGCATTTTTTCCAACGGCTGTCACCATTGAAGAAAAGATTGAGGAACTGTTAGCGGAGTAACGAGTGTTTTGTCTGATACTAAGAGGAAGCAGAGGACTTGCACATCCTCTGTTTGCTCTTTGTAACTGACCTTGATTCCTCGACGATTTGGATAGACTGTGCTACAC
>CAXTUE010000547.1:0-3435 GCA_964247355.1 uncultured Ktedonobacteraceae bacterium
GGGTGTATAGCATTAACCGTGCCTTGAATCCTGCTACCAAGTCTGGTACGGCTGGTGCCTACTTGTCCCTGGTAAAAGATTCCGACAAATTTCTTACAGGAAGAGTGAAGACATTGATTGGCGATAGTCTTCTGGCTCCTGATCCCAATACAGTCACAATTATCACCAACACGAAAGCTGCCTACTTCCTCAATGCCTTGACCTATGAAGACTCTTATGTGGTCAATCAGAAAGTTCTTGGCTCTGGTAAGGTTGCCGATCACTTGAAAGAGGGCATTGGAGCCGGGCCTTTTGTCGTCAAGACTTACGCACGTGGACAAGAAATTGACCTTACGCCAAACCCAAATTACTTCGGTGCAAAGCCTCAGTTGAAGGAACTCCGTTTCCCCTTCTACACCTCTCGTGATACACTTTATAAAGCGTATCAGACAGGTACAGTAGACAATGTGCCGATACCGGCTGCACAGCTTGCTGCTGCAAAGCAGGTGACTAATGAATTCCACAACGTTCCTCAGCTCGCATCGTACTACTATACGATGAACTACCTTATCAAGCCTTTTGATAATATCAAAGTACGTCAGGCCTTTGCGTTAGCAATTAACAAAGATGAGCTAGCACACAACATCAACAAAGATGCCGTTGTTGCAACGAATCATATTGTGCCGAAGGGCATGCCAGGTTACTTCGATGGCCTGAAAGGTCCTGATGGCACGACGAAGACCTCTGGCAATGCCACGCTAGCAAAGCAGCTCTTCACACAGGGTTTGCAAGAAGATGGCATGTCTCTTTCAAGCCTTCCAACATTCACTGTGTACGGAGCGAGTACTGGTAGTGCTGCGCTTCGCAATGAATACGCAGCAGTGCAAGAGATGTGGCAAACGACACTTGGGGTGAAGATCAGCATTCGCGATGAGGACTTCAACCAATTGCTCAGCGACTCTACCAACGCCGCCAACAATCCTAAAGGTATTGCGATGTGGTGGTTGGGTTGGATCGCAGACTATCCTGATCCACAAGACTGGACAACGCTCCAGTTTGGGAAAGGTTCTGTGAACAACTATCAGAACTACGGACAGAATAGCAGTGCAAACGCGTCTGTACAACAACAAACGCAGGCATTGTTAGCTAAGGCTGATGCGAACTCCAACTCTACCGAGCGTTATCAGCAGTACAACACTGCTGAGCAGCAGTTGGTGAACGATGTCGCATGGATTCCAACCTATCAAGCTGCTACTCAACTTCAACGCAAAGTCTGTGTTGTAGGCGTAGTAGACAACGCCGAGGGTCTGGTTTTCCCTGACTCCTGGGCCAACGTTTATAAATCGACCGACACGAACTGTTCAAACGCTACAGTTCAGTAAAAGGTAAAGCATTAAGCAAGAAGAGAGGGCATTGTAGACGAGTATATTCGTTTACAATGCCCTCTCTTCTTGCTTAGGACGGTGAGATTCTCGAAGAGCAAAGCGTAGTGTAGTACACATTAGTATTTTTGCTAGTGTTTCATGCTCAATGACAGTATTTATAAGGAGAGTCACGAATGCGATCTGGTAAGAAACTTACACTAAGTATTTTGCCAACGTTCTTGTGCCTGTTATCTATGCTCATTGTCGCCTGTGGTGGCACTGATAATGGCAATGGGAATGGATCAGGAACCGCAGCGCAAAAGGCACCGGACAACAAGCAGGTATTTGTCGATGGCTACTCAATGTATGGTTTATCGGACATCAAAACGTTTGATCCGGCCCTCGTCACTGACGGTCACTCGATCAACGCCATCAACCTCGTCTTCACAGGGCTTGTGGAGTTAGACCAAAACTTGAGTATCAAAGGTGAACTGGCGCAGAGTTACTCTGTTGGCTCCGATGGTGTTACCTGGACATTCAAATTGAAACCGAACCTCAAATTTAGTGATGGTACACCACTAACTTCCGCAGATGTGGCCTATAGCATCGACCGCGCCTTACAGCCTGCTACCAAATCAGGTACGGCGGGAGCATATCTCAACCTGATCAAAGACTCCGACAAGTTGCTTAATGGCAAAATCAAGACGGTTATTGGTGATAGCGTCAATACACCTGACCCGAATACAGTTGTTATCATCACAAACGCAAAAGCTGCTTACTTCCTGGATGCATTGAGCTATCCATCTTCCTATGTGATCGAGAAGAAACTGATTGACCAATATGGCAGCAAGTTCGCCGATTACTTGTCTACAGGCGTGGGCGGTGCAGGCCCGTTCATGGTTAAGAAGTACGCGCGGGGTCAAGAAATCGACTTTGTGCCGAATCCCAACTACTATGGTGCCAAGCCACAGTTAAAGGAAATCGTTTTTCCTTTCTACAAATCTACCGACACGCTGTACAAGGCATATCAAACGGGAGTGGTAGACACGTCATTTATCCCAACGGCACAAATTGCTTCGGCGAAACAGTTGACCGCCGAATATCACAACATTCCCCAGTTGTGGATCAACTACTACTCGATGAACTACCTTGTCAAACCGTTTGACAACATCAAGGTACGCCAAGCGTTCGCGCTCGCTGTCAACAAAGATGAAATCGACCATAGCATCTACAAAGACACAAGAATTCCCAGTAATCACATCGTACCAAAGGGTATGCCGGGCTACTTCGACGCTTTGAAAGGTCCTGATGGCACCACAAAGACTTCCGGCAATCCTACTCTTGCGAAGCAACTTCTGACAGAGGGCTTACAGGAAGAAGGTACGACAATCGCAAGCTTACCTCCAATCACTCTCTATGCGGCATCGTCTGGCATTGCCTCTGCCCGTGACGAGCTAGCGGCTATACAGCAAATGTGGCAGAGTACACTTGGCGTGAAGGTTACTATCCGTGACGAGGACTTCAACCAGTTGCTCAGCGACATTAACGCCGCCGCGAACAACCCTAAGGGTATCGCCTTCTGGCGTATCGACTGGATCGCCGACTATCCCGACCCGCAGGACTGGCTCACGTTGCAGTTTGCCAAAGGCTCTCCAAACAATACCCAGAACTACGGGCAGAACAGTAGCGCGAATAGTGCTACCCAGCAAAAAATTCAGGACCAGCTAGTAGCGGCTGACTCCAACACAAACAGCACCGACCGTCTGCAGCAGTACAACACGGCGGAACAGCAATTGATCAATGATGTCGTCTGGATTCCAACGGACCAGCAGGCCATCCAGATCATACGCAAACCGTGCGTCGTGGGCTATGTCGACAATGCACAAGAGCTGGTCAATCCAGAAGTCTGGGCGAACGTCTACAAATCGACCAATCCGAACTGTGCGAACGTAACCGTGCAATAGAGTGTTGTCCTACCATTGAGGGGCAAAGGCATGCCTTTGCCCCTCAATGGTAGGATGTCGAAATGGATTGAACGACTGGGGTCTAATTCCATTACACCCTGTAAGCGATTGACCGTGTTACCAGGACT